>JAOTZB010000154.1 GCA_029861625.1 Acidimicrobiia bacterium | reverse complement strand
CAGAACCGGTCCGACGACTTCGGGAATGACCTCGCCGGCCCGACGCACGATGACCGTGTCACCGGGCCGCACGTCCTTCTCGCGGACCTGGTCTTCGTTGTGGAGCGTCGCGTTGGTCACCGTGACACCGCCGACGAAGACCGGTTCGAGCTCGGCGAAGGGCGTAGCCGAGCCTCCTGCGCCGATCGACACCGTGATGTCGAGCAGCTTGGTGGTTCGTTCCTCGGGCGGCAGCTTGTATGCGATCGCCCACCGGGGGGCCTTGCTGGTGGAGCCGAGCTCGCGTTGCAGCGCGAGCTCGTCGACCTTGACGACTATGCCGTCGAATTCGTAGTCGAGATCGTGACGGCGGGCCTCGAACTCGGTGACGTAGTCGATGATGCCGGGGATGCCGTCGGTGATGACATGGGCGTGTTCATTCACCGGAAGCCCAAGTGATCGGAGGAAATCGAGGCTCTCGTGATGCGACGTGAATGCGGGCCCGCCGTCGACTTCGCCGAGCTGGTAGGACCAGAACGACAGCCCGCGCGATGCGGTGATCTCGGAGTCCTTCTGCCGCAGCGACCCGGCGGCGGCGTTGCGGGGGTTCACGTACGCCTTCTGACCGGCGGCCGCCTGCCGCTCGTTCAGTTCGGCGAACTGCGACAGCCGCAGGTAGACCTCGCCGCGCACTTCGAGCACCGGCGGTGCCCCGTCGAGGCGCACGGGAACATCGGCGATCGTGACGACATTGTGGGTGACGTCCTCGCCGACTCGGCCATCGCCACGGGTAGCCGCCTGGACCAGCTCGCCGTTCTCGTACCGGATCGACATCGCGAGGCCGTCGAACTTGAGCTCACACACGTAGGTGTCGATGTTGCGGTCGCCGGGGATGCGCCGGTTCAGCCGCTCGGCCCACTCGGTGAGCTCATCGACGTCGAACGCATTGTCGAGCGACATCATGCGCACGCGGTGCTCGACCGGAGCGAAGAGCACCGATGTTGCGCCACCGACGGTCTGGGTGGGCGAGTCGGGTGTGACGAGCTCGGGGTGGGCGGCTTCGAGCTCCTGGAGCTGCCGCACGAGCGCGTCGTAGTCGGCATCGGGGATCTCGGGAGCGTCGGCGGTGTAGTAGCGCTCGTTGTGGTGGCGGATGGCGGCCCGGAGACGCTCGATCTCGTCGGCTGGACTGTCGGTCACGGCGTGGAGACTAGGCCGATCGACCTGAGAGCAGCGCGGTGAACCGGGCGAGCGAGACGTTGCCCCCCGAGATCGTCACACCGACACGGGCGCCCCGCAGATCGGTTCGACCGGACAACACGGCCGCGAGTGCCGACGCGCCGCTGGGTTCGACGACCAGCTTGGTGCGCTCGAACAGCACCACCATGGCCCCGAGGATCTCGTCGTCGGTGACGGTGACGAACTCGTGGGTGAGCCTGCTGGTGATCGGCCAGGTGAGCTCGCCGGGCGCCGACACCTGCTGACCGTCGGCGATGGTGGCAGGAACGGCGATCTCGATGCGCTCGCCCGCGTGCATCGAGCGGACGTGATCGTCACCGGCCAGGGGCTCGACGCCCCGGATCGTGATGCCCGGTCGCCGGGCCGCGGCCGCAGTGGCGCACCCCGCCAACAGCCCACCGCCCCCCACGCACACGAAGAGCGCATCGAGGTCGGCGACCTGATCGAGCAGCTCCAGCGCGACTGTTCCCTGCCCCGCCATCACATGGGGATGGTCATAGGGGGGGATCAGCGTCCGGCCCTGCTCGCCCGCGAGACGAGCGGCGATGGCGGCCCGATCCTCGGTGTAGCGGTCGTAACGGATGACGTGGCCGCCGCTCGACTCGGTCGCGGCGACCTTCTCGGGCGGCGCGTCGTGGGGCATGACGATGACAGCCGTGGTCCCGCACAGCTCGGCGGCACGAGCGACTGCCTGCGCGTGGTTGCCGGACGAGTAGGTGATCACGCCGCCGGCGCGCCGGGAAGGTGCGAGCGCGCTGATCGCGTTGTAGGCGCCGCGGAACTTGAACGATCCGGTTCGTTGCAGGTTCTCGGCCTTCAGGAACACCTCGGCTCCGGTCGTCCGGTCGATCTCCGAACAGGTGATCACCGGTGTCCGCTGGGCCACGCCGTCGAGGCGCTCGGCGGCTTCGACGACGTCGGCGAGATCGATCAACACGAGCCCGACGCTACCGGTCATCGGGGGCACCGGTACGCTGCGTCACCGTGTCGGATCGGGTGATCGTCTGGGTACTGCGACTGCTCTGGGTCTCACTGCCGTTCACCGCTGGACCGGTCTTCGTCGACGCCCTCGACACCACCCGCGACAGTTTCCGGATCTCGGTCGCGATCGGACTCTGGAGCCTGTGGGCCATCTGTCTCGTTGCACTCCTCGTGCCCCACACCTGGACGCTGGTCATCGCGCGGGTGACGGCACCAGGAGCCGTCGCCGCCGCGATCTGGGCCACCGCCGCGGCCGGGTCCACCGCGACCGGCGCCGGCGCGCTCGCGGTCGCGGGGGTGACCGCCGTCGTGTCGCTGTCGGCACCCGTGGGCACCCATCATGTCAACGGCACCTCCTACGGCGACGAGCGGCGGCTGCTGCTCCGTCCACCCGGGCCGCTCCTCCTCGGCCCGATCGAGCTCGCCTGGGGTGTAGCCGTCGCGGGCGCGCTCGCCGGACCGCTGCTTCTGGCCGACGAGCAGTGGATCGTCGGCGGGATCGTCGCGGCCATCGGCATCCCGGCCGCGTTCCTCGCGCTACGCGCCCTCCATGGCCTCGCCCGCCGATGGATCGTCTTCGTCCCGGCCGGGCTCGTCGTGCACGACGTCTCCTCGCTCGTCGATCCACACCTCTTCCGTCGAGTCGACATCGCCAGGGTCGGCCCGGCACTGGCGGACTCGACGGCACTCGACCTCACGCAGGCGGCCCCGGGTCTCGCGCTCGAGATCGATCTCACCGGCCCGATGAAGATCGCCCGGCGTCATGGTCGACAGCGAGCCGTCGATCCCGTCGAGACGGCGGCCATCCTCATCACGCCGAGCCTGCCCGGCATCGTGTTGGCCGAGGCCGACGGGCGTCGCATCACCGTCGGCTGAGCGCTCCCGGATCGTCACTCCCCCATCGTTCTGACCGCGGATCGTCACTCCCCGATTCGTTGTGGTCAGGCTGCGGTTGCGCCGCCGACGACGATCTCGCCGAGAGCTGCGTCGTCGCGGTACAACACGACGCTCTGTCCGGGCGCGACCCTGCGATGCGGCGCCGACCAACGGAGATCACCGCCGCGCACGGCCCCAGCCGCCACCTCGCCGTGTGCGCTCGTCTGGGCGAGCACGTCGCCGTCGACGCGCCCGGCCGTCCACGCCAGATCGACGAGCGCAGTGGACTCGCACGACAGATCTGCCTTCGGGCCGATCGTCACCCTCGCGGCTCCGACATCCACATCGACCACGTACCGGCGGTCGGGATGACCGCCGATGTCGATCCCCCTGCGCTGGCCGATGGTGACCAGCTGCACCGCGTCCACCCGCCCGATCTCGGTGCCGGCGGTGTCGACAACGCGACCGGGCGTGAGCTCGACCCGATCCGAGAGGAACGCTCCGCGGCCCGAGGTCGACGTGATGAAGCACACGTCCTGGCTGTCGGGTTTCGCCGCGGTGCGAATGCCCGCCTCGGCCGCCAGTGCCCGGACGTCGGGCTTCGTCATAGCGCCGATCGGGAACAGCAGCCGAGCGAGCTGGTCTTGATCGAGCATGTGGAGCACATAGGACTGGTCCTTCGCCCGGTCGGCGCCCCGACCCACGAAACGCGTCCCCGAGCCGTCGTCGACGATGCGGGCATGGTGACCCGTGGCAACGGCGTCGAAGCCGAGCGCCTCTGCTCGGCGCACGAGGCGATCGAACTTGAGGTGCCGGTTGCACTCGATGCAGGGATTCGGAGTGCGACCGGCCTGGTGGTCGGCGACATAGGGTCCCACCACCCAGCGCTCGAAGTCGTCGCCGAAGTTGAAGACGTGGTGGTCCATACCGAGCGCGTCGGCGACGCGACGAGCGTCGTCCACATCTGACACCGAACAACATCCGGTGTCGGACGCTCCGCCCCACAGTTTCATGGTGACGCCGACCACCTCGTGGCCCTCACGCTGCAACAGCGCGGCGGCCACCGACGAGTCGACGCCGCCCGACATGGCAACGAGGACGCGGCTCATGCGAACGCCCGCAGGCGTGCGAATGCCTCGGGCACGACCGCGAGCGCATGATCGATCTCGGCCTCGGTGGTCGCATACCCGAGCGACAATCGGAGCGAGCCCCGTGCCATGGCCCGGCTCACACCCATGGCCGCCAACACGTGCGACGGGTCCTGAGCCCCGCTCGCACACGACGAGGCGGCCGAGGCGTACACCCGCTCCTCCTCGAGCAGGAACAGCAACGCCTCGCTCTCGACCCCATCGACACAGATGTGACACGACCCTGCGACCTTGTTGCTCCGGTCGACGTTGCCCCGGTCACCGCCGGCCGGTCGGTCATCGCGCCCCCCGACCGCGGTCTCGATTGCACCGTCGATGGTTGCGCACAGACCGTCGGCGAGGCGGTCGCGCATCGCACCGACCTCGAGCACGGTCCTGGTCCGGGTCCGCACCGTCGCAGCCGCGGCCGCGGCCATCCCGACGATGCCCGGCGTGTTGTGGGTCCCGCTGCGCCGGTCACGTTCCTGACCACCACCGATCAGCTGCGGGGCGAGCGTGACACCCTCGCGGACGGCGAGGACGCCGACCCCCTTCGGTCCGCCGAACTTGTGCGCGCTGAGCGAGATCATGTCGGCCGACGCGGCCGCCGCCGCCACATCGACCCATTGGAAGGCCTGGACGGCATCGGTGTGGAAGAGCGCGCCGGGTGCCCGATCACGGACGATCGCCGCAATCTGGTCGAGATCGTGGATCACACCGGTTTCGTTGTTCGCGAGCATGACCGAGACGAGCGTGACCGACGGGTCGAGCGCGTCGGAGAAGGCGTCGAGATCGACCACACCCATCGAGTCGACGCCTACCACCCGGCCGCCGCAGTGCTCGACGGCATGGAGCACCGCGTGGTGCTCCGTTGCCGGGCACACGATGACGCCGCCGTGGCGTTGGTGCACCCCGAACACGGCCAGGTTGTCGGCCTCGGTGCCACCGGCGGTGAAGACGATGTCACCGGGCCCGCACCCGAGGGCCTCGGCCAGAACGTCGCGCGCGTCGTCGACCGCCCGGCGGGCCTCACGGGCGAGGGCGTGGGCACCCGATGGGTTCGCATACGACGCTTCCATCGCCGGAATCATCGCCGCGATCGCTTCGGGCCGGACGCGTGTGGTCGCGGCGTTGTCGAGATAGGCGATGGGCTCGGTCGGTGCCATCCACCCAGACTAGAAGCGGTTCGAGGTTCGCACTCGCCCGGTGCCCGGCCCAGAATGGGTCCATGACCGCAACCGAGGCGCCGGGCTGGTTCAGGCGGGCCATCGAGACATCCTTCGACGACCAGGTCGTCGAGATCGAAGGCCAACCGATCCATTACCTCCGGTGGGGCGATGCGGGCCGACCCGGGCTCGTCTTGGTCCACGGGGGCGGCGCCCACGCGCACTGGTGGGGACACATTGCTCCACTCCTCCTCGGCGCGGACGAGTACACCGTGGTGGCGCTCGACCTGTCGGGCCACGGCGACAGCGGTCGCCGCCGCCCCTACGAGCTCGACCTCTGGTGCCGCGAGGTCGTGGGCGTGGCCGCCGACGCCGGAATCGCCGGCCCCCCGATCGTCATCGGCCACTCGATGGGCGGGTTCGTGTCGATCGCCACCGCCGCCGGGTACCCCGATCGGGTCGCAGGGATCGTCATCATCGACTCGCCGGTGATCCACCCCGACGCCGAGGTCGAGGCCGGGCGCCGCGGCATCGACTTCAAGAAGCCGAAGATCCACCCCGACATCGAGACCGCCGTCGGTCGGTTCCGCACTGTGCCCGCCCAGAAGAACTACGAGCCGTACGTGATGGACCACGTCGCCCGGAAGTCGCTGAAGGAGGTCGACGGCGGCGTCACGTGGAAGTTCGATCCGGCCTTCTTCGGGCCGAGGCGTTCCGCTGCCAGTGACCTGTTGGCGAACGTCTCGTGTCGGGTGGCGCTGTTCCGGAGCGAGTACGGCCTCGTGACACCGGACATCGGCGCGTACATGTACGAGCAGATGGGGCGCGTCGCGCCGGTCATCGAGCTGCCCCAGGCCGGACACCACCCGATGCTCGACGTCCCGCTCACCCTCGTCACCGGGCTCCGTACCCTGCTCGCCGACTGGGAGCACTCCACGGCGCTGCCCCGACCGGGGTGACGATGGACTCCTACCGAGCCGACACCTACGGCGAGGCGTTCGCCGACGTCTACGACCGCTGGTACGACGGCGTGTCCGACATCGACGGTACGGTCGCAACCATCGGCCGACTGGCGAACGGCCGACCGGTGCTCGAGCTCGGCGTGGGCACCGGGAGACTCGCGCTTCCGCTGGCCGCCGAGGGCGTGCCGGTCTCGGGCATCGATGCATCGCCGTCGATGATCGAGCGGCTCCGGGCCAAGCCGGGCGGCGCCGACATCCACGTCGTCGTCGGTGACATGGCCGTGCTCGACGACATCGAAGTCTCGAGCTACGCGGTGGTCTTCGCGGCATTCAACACCTTCTTCAACCTGCCGACCGAGGCGACGCAGGCGGCGTGCCTGGCCCGGGTGCACGACGTGCTCGTCCCGGACGGCCGGCTCGCGATCGAAGCCTTCCTGCCGTCGCCCGAACCTGCTGCACCCGAGGGCAGGCTCGAGGTCCGGGGCGTCGAGATCGACCGCGTCCTGCTCACGGCCACATGGCGCGATCCTCATACCAACATCGTCGCCGGCCAGCACCTCGAGCTCTCGGCCGATGGGATCCGGCTGCGACCCTGGCTGCTCCGGTACTCGACGCCCGACAGTCTCGACGCGCTCGCATCGCGCGCCGGATTCGACCTGGAGTCGCGCCATGCCGGTTGGCGAGGCGAGCCCTTCGATCCCGATGGCGGACGTCATGTCTCGATCTACCGACGAACGACGATTCCATGACGTGGTCGGACCGATGGCCGCCGACGCCGGGTCAGAAGATGGGTGACGCCCAGGTTGTGGCCGCCCAGAGTCCGCCGGCGAAGCTCGCGGCTCCCAGCAGCACCACGCCGACGTCACCCATCCAGCGATTGTGGGTGAGCTTCGGCGACTCGTAATAGAGCCAACCGACGGCGAGGCCCCCCAACAACCCGCCGATGTGACCCCCGACGCTGATCGAGTCGATCCCGAACGTGAGCACCAGGTTCAGCACCAACACGATGCCGAGATTGGTGTCGAAGATCCCGATGCCCCGAACCCGGTAGGCGATGATCAGCGCACCCAGCAGCCCGTACACGGCACCCGACGCACCGACCACGGGCACGTCGGGGTCGACGAGGAGCGCGCCGAAGGAACCAGCGAGCAACGAGGTGAAATAGAGCAGACCGAACCGCCACCACCCGAAGACGCTCTCGAGACTGCGGCCGATCAGCCAGAGCGCGGCCATGTTGAAACCGAGATGGAACAGGCCGTCGTGCAAGAAGCCGCCGGTGATGAGGCGCCACCACTCGTCGGCCTCGTCGATGAAGAACCCGAAGGTCGACCAGTCGATGAGCACGCCGGGCCGCAGTCCACCGACGCCTCTGTCGCCGCCGATGCTCACGAGGAAGATCGCGACATTCAAGGCGATGAGACCGATGGTGACGCGAGGCCTCGACTGCCAGGCCGTGAACGCCTGCGGGCCGGAGACGACCCGCTGTTTCCCCGACGCGACGCATTCTGGGCAGTGGAAGCCGACCGATGCCTGATTCATGCACCACGCACAGATCGGCCGATCGCAGCGCTGGCAGACCACACCGGCGGTTCGGTCGCTGTGGCGGTAACAGCTGGTCTGTGGTGGCGACTCGGTCACGGGAGAAAACTACCGCCGGTCACCATCAGATGGTGACCGGGGTGCCGTCGGAATACAACGACTCCCCGATGTTGATCACCTCGGTGACGCCCTCGACCCTGTCCTTCAGGATGCGCTCGATGCCCGCCTTCAGCGTTTGGGTCGACGCGGGGCAGCTCACGCAGGCCCCGACGAGCTCGACGCTCACGACGCCGGTCTCCTCGTCGACATCGCGGAGCAGGAGGTCGCCGTCGTCGGCCTGAACGGCCGGACGGATGGCGTCGATGACGACCTGGATCTGGTCGCGCACTGGTTCTCCTCGTGACGGCGGTGTCGAACGGACGGTCCCATCATCACCGGCCCTCGACCCCACGACAACCATCGCCGTCACCGACTTGTTCCCACATGATGCCCAGGAGCCGTCGGTCGGCCCTACCGTGCAGAGCATGGTTCTGGCCATGTGGCGCACATCCCGAGCAGCCGTGGTGCTCGCTCACGAAGGAGGATGGGACGAGCTCTTGTTGGTCTCGGTCCCGCTGGTGGTGTTCGCAGTCCTGCTCCTCGTGGCCGGCCGGCGCGCCAAGGCGCGCCGGGTCACCGAGCCCGAGCCACAGGACTGACCCTGGCCAGTGGGTCGGCTCACCGTCACACACAACGTCGATGCGGTCGGCCTCGACCGACTCCGCGAACGTCGCGCCGACATCGTCGCCGAGCTCGAGGCCGGACCCGACCGATTCACGCTCGACGAAGGCCCGTTCGACCGGTACGAGCGCCGCCTCACCGTGTCCCGCAGGAGCGACGCCGACGGCTCCGACGGCTCCGACGGCGACTACGAAGTGGTCGAACGATTCGACTACGCGCTCGCCGTGCCCCTCTGGAAGTTCTTGCTGGCCCGACCCGTGCGGCGGGCGTTGCGGGTGCCGCCAC
>JAOTZB010000153.1 GCA_029861625.1 Acidimicrobiia bacterium | reverse complement strand
TCTCTGGCTCTTCGCCCGAGAGGCTCATCGCGCCTTGCCGCTGTCATCTCTGGCTCTTCGCCCGAGAGGCTCATTGCGCCTTGCCGCTGTCATCTCTGGCTCTTCGCCCGAGAGGCTCATCGCGCCTTGCCGCTGTCATCTCTGGCTCTTCGCCCGAGAGGCTCATCGCGCCTTGGGGCTGTCATCTCTGGCTCTTCGCCCGAGAGGCTCATCGGGCGGGTTGGCTACGGGCGGTGGGGCCTGGTTCTGCGCCTGATCGCCCAGAGTGCCCGCACCATGCCGAGCCCGTCACGGACCGGCCGCACCTTCGACCCGTCGTGATGGCGCCAACGGACCGGTACCTCGATCGTCTCGTACCCACGTTGTTCGGCGAGATGCAACAGCTCGACATCGAAGGCGAAGCGGTTGTCCTCGACCCTCGGGAACACGTCGTGGGCGAGGGCCCGCCGCATGACCTTGAAGCCGCACTGGGTGTCACGGCTCGAGCTCAGACCGAGGCGCCGGGTCAGCATGTTGACGAGCCGGCCACCGAGCTGGCGGCGAAGCGGTTGGTCGTCGGGCACATCGGATTCGGGGTGTCGTCGGCTGCCGAATGCAAGATCGGCGCCGCTGTGGTCGAGCCGACTGATCGCCGCGGCGATGGCGTCGAGCTCGACCGAGAGGTCGGCATCGAGGAATACCACGTAGGACCCTTGCGCAGTTCCTACTCCGTGGCGGACCGCAGCGCCCTTGCCGCGGTTCTGGTCGAAGCGGAGGAGCGTGACGTCGAGATCGAGGTCGTCGCATGCGGCCGCGAGGAGATCGGCCGTGCCGTCGGTGGAACCGTCGTCGACCAGGATCACCTCTGCCGATCCGAACGGCGGCTGCCAGCGGCGCAGGGCGCCGATCAGTGCCGGCGTGCGATCGGCTTCGTTGAAGCACGGGATCACGACCGAGACGGCGGGCCGGGTCACCAGGGTCAGGTCGGGCCGCGTCCTTGCGGCTTCGGCCGTTTCGACCTCGGGAATGGATATGTCGCCCACGTCGGTCATCACATCTCTCATCGGCAGATGGAGCCGGGAGTTGAATGGGTCGATGCACCCGTGCACCGTCCCCGACCAGCGGGGCGATCCGGTGGGCAGTGGTGCTCAACTCAACGGAGGGGCCGCCGATGGGATGTTGTCCGAATCACGACTGCGAGCACCATGACTGCAACCCTCACCGACGCGCCGCCGTCGGAAGCCGGACCGTCGATCGGCGACGAGTCTCCGACCGAAGCCGACGCGCCGACCCGTGCACCGCTGACGCTCGCACGGCTCTCGACGTGGACACTCGGCGTTGCACTCGTGATCGCATCGGTGCGCACCACGATCGACCCCGATCTGTTCTGGCACATCCGCACGGGGGAGTGGATCCTCGACAACGGGATACCGAAGGGGGACGTGTTCTCGTTCACCGTGCCCGGTCGCGAATGGATCACCCACGAGTGGCTGTCGCAGGTCATCGCCCAGCTCGGCTTCGCGGCCGGTGGTTTCGTCGGGGTGTCGCTCCTCTTCGCCGCGCTCGCGATCGTCGCGATGGTCTTCACGTACAAGACGATCGACGGTGGCCCCATCCAGAAGGCGCTGCTCACCTTCTTCGCGCTCCAGGTTACGACGATCGCATGGGGCGCACGGCCGCAGCTGTTCACGCTGACCTTCGCCGCCGGGTTCATCTGGCTGGTCGAGAGCGTCCGCAGGGGCGAGCGCTCCGAGCGGGCGCTGCTGTGGCTCATCCCGGCCACGCTGGTGTGGGCGAACCTGCACAGCGGGTTCCTGCTCGGCGTCGTGATCCTCACCACCTTCGCGGTCGGCGAGTATGCCCAACGCCGATTCCTCACCGCCGACAGCTCGACGCTCCCCGCCTCGACCGTGCGGCTGTTGTGGAAGGTCGCCGCCGCGTCGTTCGCTATCGCAGTGGTCAACCCGTCGGGGCCGAAGCTGTGGATCTATCCGTTCATCACGCTGCGCAGTGGGGCCATGCGCACGATGATCTCCGAGTGGCACTCCCCCGACTTCCACGACGCCGTCTTCCGCCCCTTCATGGTGCTGCTCATCGGCGGCGCGATCGTCCTGGGCGCGTCGAAGCGTCGACCGACGGTCTCCCAGGTTCTCCTGTTCGCGGGCACGACCGCAGCCGCCCTGACATCGCTTCGTCATGTTGCGCTGGCCGGCGTGGTCAGCATCCCCGTGCTCTCACCTCATGTGACATCGGCGTTCGCCGGGACGCGGCTCGGCCCGTGGTTGGCCGGATCGAAGGATCGCGCGTTCCGGGTATCCCGGGTGTTCGTCGGTGTCGTCGGTGCCGTGCTCGTGTTGTTCTCGCTGATGTTCGTGGCGACGACGCTCGGAGCGAACGACGCTCGAATCGCCGAGCACTACCCCGAGGCGGCCGTCGACCATCTCCAGGAGGCCGGTCTCGCCGACCAGCACGGGTACAACGCCTACGGCTTCGGCGGCTATCTGATCTACCGCGACGTTCCCGTCTTCGTCGATGGTCGGGCCGACGTGTACGGGGACGACTTCTTGTGGCAGGTGAACACTGTCAACGAAGCCGAGAGCGGGTGGGACGACGTGCTCGACGAGTACGAGGTGCAGTGGGCCCTTGTCGCACCCGACGACACCGAAGCAGCCGTGCTCGACGCGAGTCCCGGCTGGACGCTCGAGTACGAGGACTCGACGGCGGTGATCTTCGTCCGAGCCGGCTCATAGTCGTCGGCAGGGCCGCTAGATCCGGCGATCGAGCCCGGCCCAGTAGGGGTCGCGGAGCTTCCGTTTCTGGATCTTCCCGGTCCCGGTGCGAGGCAGTTCGTCGGCCCAGTCGACCGACCTCGGTACCTTGTACCCGGCGAGGTGCTCCCGGCAGTAGCGGAGGATGTCGGTGGCGAGCTCGTCGCTGGGCGCACGACCGTCGTGGAGGACCAGCGCGGCCTTCACCTGTTCGCCGAACTCGTCGTCGGGTACACCGAAAACGGCGGCATCGGCGACAGCCGGGTGCACGTTGAGGACACCTTCGATCTCGGCTGGGTAGATGTTGACGCCGCCCGAGATGATCATGTCGATCTTGCGGTCGGACAGCCAGAGATAGCCGTCGTCGTCGAGGTAGCCGATGTCGCCGGTGGTGAACACTCCCGGCTCGAGGTGGGCCTCGGCGGTCTTCTCCGGCGCCTTGTGGTACTCGAAGTCGGTACCCAGCAGATTGCGGAAATACAAGGTGCCCTCGCGCCCCTGCTCGACCCGCGTGCCGGCGTCGTCGACGACGATGACCTCCATCACCGGCAGTGGTCTTCCGACGCTCCCGCCCCGTTCGAGCCACTCCTCCGAGGTGATGGTCGAGATCACCGAACCCTCGGTGCTGCCGTAGTACTCGTTGACGATCGGCCCCCACCAGTCGATCATCCTGCGCTTGACCTCGGGCGGGCAGGGCGCTGCACCGTGCCATACGGTGGTCAGGCTGGATCCGTCGAACTCCGCCCGCACCTCGTCGGGGAGGTCGATCATGCGTTTGAACTGCGTCGGCACGAGGTGCACGTTCGTGACGCCGTAGCTGTCGATGAGCCGGGGCACCTCGGCCTGATCGAACCGGTGCCGCATCACACACGACGAGCCGTTGATCATGGGCAACCACGAGAATGCCCACTGCGCGGAGTGGTAGATCGGCCCGCACAACAGCGACCGGCCGCCGGGGGGCAGGAGCTCGCCGAAGCCGGCGGCGACCAGCTTCATCAGGTCCGGCGCGGCGCCCGTCGCACCGCTCAGCGCGCCGCGGACGCCCTTGGGATGGCCGGTGGTTCCCGAGGTGTAGAACATCGGTCCACCGAGCTGTTGGTCGTCGGGCTCGGCGGCATCGCCGCCGGCGAGGAACTCCTCGTAGGCGGCGAAGCCGGTGGGCACGGTGTCGCCGATCGCGATCGACAGCTCGACGCCGGTGACGAGCGGGTCGGCGAGCGCCTCGGTGACCACATCGACGAAGCGGTGACCGGCGATCACCGCCGTCGAGTCGGAGTCGTCGAGGACGTAGGCGATCTCCTCGGCCGACCAGTGCCAGTTCACCGGCACGTAGGTGACCCCCATGTGTCCGAACGCGTTGAGCAGCTCGAACCACTCGCGGCGGTTCCCGGCGACGATGGCGACAGTGTCACCCGCACCGAGCCCGGCGGCACGGAATGCGTGGACGAGCCGGTTTATCCGCTCGTCGAGCTCGGCCCATGTCGTCTCGCCCGACTCGTCGATCAGTGCGGGCTCGTCGCCCAGGTCGACGGCATACCCGCTCGACAACATCGCCATCGGTTGGCCTCCTGGTGTCCGGTCTCTGCTCCGTGCTCACCGCCTGGTCAGGCGATGAGCTCCTTGAGCTGGTCGATGATCTTCACGGGGTCGGCGCCGACCGGCGTGATGTTGAGGTAGGTGACGCCCGCCTCTTCGTAGGCGGCGATGCGATCGGCGATCTCGCCGATGTCGCCGACGAGCGACGTGGCTCGCATCAACTCGTCGGGGATCTTGGCGGCGGCCTCGTCCTTGTGACCCGACAGGTAGAGGTCCTGGATCTCCTCGGCTTCCTGCTCCCACCCGTAGCGGGTCACCAGGTCGTTGTAGAAGTTCTTGCCCTTCGCGCCCATGCCACCGATGTACAGCGCGGCCATCGGCCGGCCGATGTCGCGGAAGCGACCGACCTCGTCCTCGCTGCCGATGGCGACCATGCCGCCGGCGATGACCTCGAGCGGCCCGAGCTCGGGCGCACGCTTGGCCTGGCCCGCGGCCAAGTCGTCACCCCAGACATCGCCGGCCTTCTCGGGCACGTAGAAGATCGGGAGCCACCCGTTCGCCAGCTCGGCGGTCATCTCGACGTTCTTCGGCCCGAGCGATGCCACATAGATCGGGATATCGGCCCGTTTGGGGTGATTGATGATCTTGAGCGGCTTGCCGAGACCCGTGCCCTGATCGCCGGGGAGCGGCAGTGTCACGGTCCTGCCGTCGTGGGTGAGCCGTTCCTCGCGCTTCCAGACCTTGCGGCAGATCTCGATGATGTCACGGGTCCGTGCGATCGGCGTGGTGTACGGCACACCGTGCCAGCCCTCGATGACCTGGGGCCCCGATGCTCCGAGACCGAGCACGCAGCGGCCGTTCGACATCGCGTCGACGCCGGCGGCCGTCTGGGCGAGCAGGGTCGGCGTGCGGGTGTAGATCGGGAGGATGCCCGACGCGATCTCGATGGTCTCGGTGATGGCGGCGAGATACCCCATTATCGACACCGCGTCGTAGCCGTACGCCTCGGCGACCCACACGAGGTCGAGCCCGGCCTTCTCGTAGTCGGCGACCTTGTCGACCTGGGCGACCGGGTCGTCCGCGTAGGCGATGGACATGGCGAGCTTCATCGAGGACTCCTGGTTGTGGTCGAGATCGGTCGAACGAACGTCGACCCGTGCGTGAGCGCCCGGCTAACGAGACAAGATGGTGACGCCGCTGATGCCGGGGGCGCCGTAAACGTGGGTGAACGCAGTGTGCGGGTCGTTGGGCACCTGGCGCTCGCCGGCGTCGCCGCGCAGCTGGAGCACGTTCTCGTACACCTGGCGCAGACCCGATGCGCCGACCGGCTCGCCGTTGGCGAGACAGCCGCCGTCGGTGTTGATCGGGAACGAGCCGCCGATGTCGGTCGCGCCCGACTGGATGAGCTCCTCCTGTTCGCCGTCCTCGCAGAAGCCGCACTCGGCCATGTGCATGATCTCCGCACCGGACTCTGTGTCCTGGAGCTGGGCGATGTCCATGTCGGCAGGGGTCATGCCGGCTGCCTCGAATGCCGCCGCGGACGCGTCGACGGTGGGCCCGGCGGCCCGGTCGAGCGCGAGCGAGGGGGCCATGACCTCGAAGGACCCGAACCGGCGCGAGCGGACAACTGCCGACTTCAGATGGATCGGCGTGTCGCAGTAGTCCTTCGCCCGGTCGGCGCGGGCCAACACGAGGGCGACGCCGCCCTCGCCGGGCGAGCAGAACATGTACTGCGTGAGGGGGTACGACAACATCCTCGACTCGAGCACCTCGTTCTCGCTCAACGGCTTGCGTCGCCACGCCATCGGGTTGATCGAGCCGTTCTTCATGGCCTTGACCGACACCTTGGCGAGGGTGGAGTGGCTGATGCCGAACTCCTCCATGTAGCGGTTGATCTTCATGCCGAAGAACTGGGTGGTGAGCGCGAGGCCGCTCTTGCCGTACCAGTCGCCGAGGCCGCTGGCCCGGGTGTTGACGCGGAACGCGCCGCGTTCGTGTTTGTCGTAGCCGATGGCGATGCCGAGGTCGAACGTGCCGGACTTGATGGTGTTGACCGCGCTGAACAGCGCCGAACCGCCGGTGGCGCAGCCGTTGGAGACGTTGATGAACTGCAGCCCGGTGAGCCCGAGCTTCGACACCATCGTGTCGGCCGCCCCCGCGGCAGCGCTACCGCCGAACGCGAACTCCATGTCCTCCCATCGCAGGCCGGCGTCGGCGAGCGCCCGGCGAACCGCGACTACGCCCTGGTCCTGGCCCGACATGCCGTCGTGGCGGCCGAACTCGTGCATCCCGATCCCGACAATTGCGACGTCATCCATGGTGATGGCTCCCTACGAGACGGGTGCGAACGCGAACGTGACGACCTCGTTGCCCTCGTCGTCGGTGGTGAGCGGCACGATCCTGAGCTCCATCTCCTGGCCGACCGACAACTTCTCGGGATCGGACTCGGTGAGTCGTGCCTCGACCTTGACCTCGCCGGGGAGCTCGACGTAGCCGACGCCATAGGGCTCGAAGGTCGCAGGGTCGGCGTCGCCGATGAACGGTGGTGCCTTCGGCGGGAAGGCCTGGACCGTCCAGGTCCACAGCGTGCCGTGGGTGCCGAGCTCGGTGTCGCGCATGTCCGATCCGGTGCACCGGGGACACCCGTGCTGGCGCGGGAACACGACCGTCCCGCAGTCGGCACACCTGCTCCCCAACAGCCGAGGGTCGTCCGAGGGCCAGCTGAATACGCCCTCCTCGACCGGAACCTGCGTGGCCATCGGTGGTCCCCCAAGCGCTCGTCGACGACCTTGATCAGCCAGGAGCGTACGAGCTACATACCACCCGATCAATTTCGGGCAGGGCGCTCGGGAACGCCGTCAGCGCTTTGCCCTACGGTGGGTGCCATGAGCGAACGCCGAACCCACATTCGCACTTGTCCCCTCTGTGAAGCCACCTGCGGGCTCGAGCTCACCGTCGAGGGCGACAGGGTCGTCCGCATCCGGGGCGACCGCGACGATGTCTTCTCCCGTGGCTTCATCTGTCCCAAGGGGTCGGTCCTGCACCGTCTCCACGAGGACCCCGACCGCCTCCGCCGGCCGATGATCCGCCGGGGCGAGCCGACCGATCCCGATGCGTGGACCGAGGTGAGCTGGGACGAGGCGTTCGCGGAGATCGCGTCGCGCCTGCTCCCGCTGCTCGACGAGCACGGCCGCGACGCGGTTGCCGTCTATCTCGGCAACCCCAGCGCGCACAATCACGCCATGCCCACGGTGGGCTCGCTCTTCCTCCGAGCGCTCGGCACGAAGAACATGTTCTCGGCCAGCACGGTCGACCAGATGCCGAAGCACACATCGAGCGGTCTCCTGTTCGGATCGCCGGGTGCCATCCCGGTCCCCGACATCGACACCACCGACTACCTCCTCATGCTCGGCGCCAACCCGTGGGAGTCGAACGGGAGCCTCTGCACGGCCCCCGACTTCCCGGGCCGGCTGACGGCGCTTCGCGAGCGCGGCGCCCGCTTCGTGGTGGTCGATCCGCGGCGGTCGCGAACGGCCGAGGAGGCCGACGAGCATGTTGCGATCAGGCCCGGCACCGATGCCCATCTCCTGATCTCGATGTTGCAGGTCCTGTTCGAGGAGGGTCTGGTCGACCTCGGCCATCTCCGCGAGCTCACCTCCGGGCTCGCCGAGATCAGCACGGTCGTCGCGCCGTTCACCCCCGAGTCGGTCGAGCCGGTGACGGGCGTGCCGGCGGCCACGACGCGACGGTTGGCGCGTGAGGTCGCAACCGCGCCGAGCGCGGCGATCTACGGTCGCATCGGCACCCACACGGTGCCGTTCGGAACGCTGGCGGCGTGGGCGACCGATGCGCTCGCGCTCGTCACCGGCAACCTCGATCGGCCCGGCGGGAACATGTTCCCCCGAGCGGCCCACGCCCGCCGCGATCCCGACGAGCCCGGTGGCCGGGGATGGACCACGGGCCGGTGGGCCAGCCGGGTCGGCGGCCACCCGGAGGTCATGAACGAATTCCCCATCGCGACGTTGCCCGACGAGATCACCACGCCGGGCGAGGGCAGGGTCCGGGCGCTGATCACGATGGCCGGCAACCCGGCCCGGTCGGGGCCGCACTCCGATCGCCTCGAGCAGGCGTTGGGCGAGCTCGAGCTCATGGTTTCCATCGACCCCTACCTGAACGAGACCACCCGCTTCGCCGACGTGATCCTCCCTGCACCCTCCCCGCTGGAGCGCAGCCAGTACGACCACGCGTTCTACGGCCTCTCCGTTCGCAACACCGCCAACTACTCGCCGCCGCTGTTCGAACCGACAGGGTTGTCCGAAGAGCAGATTGTTGCCCGGCTCGCCGCCATGGTCTCGGGCCTCGACACCGATGCCGACGACCTCCTCGACACGATCGTCCGGGGTGCGGTCGACGCCGAGATGAGCCGGCCCGATTCCCCGATCGCCGACCGCGATGTCGACGAGATCGTGCGCGCGCTGGGCGACCGATCGGCTCCCGACCGGTTGATGGACCTGGCTGTTCGCGTCGGCACCTACGGCGATCACTTCGGCGCGCGCGCCGATGGTATGTCCTTCGACGAGCTCGAGGCCATCGAGCACGGCGTC
>JAOTZB010000152.1 GCA_029861625.1 Acidimicrobiia bacterium | reverse complement strand
CGCGGCTGGTGGTGCCGGTGGTGGTGTCGTGGACGAAGATGTCGGGCTGGGTGTTGGTGTCGCCCGCTACGAGATTGGTCGCCGAGGACGCGAACGCGACCCGGGTGCCGTCAGCGGAGATGGCTTGCATCGCCTGGGAACCGCCGCCGCCGACACTCTGGCCGCCGGTGCTGTCGACGCTCACCCGGGTGGTGGTGCCAGTCGTGGTGTCGTGGACGAAGACATCGTCGGCCGCGTTCGTGTCGCCAGCGACGAGGTTGATGGTCCACGATTGGTAGGCGACATGGCCACCGTCGTCGGAGATGGCGGCGCCATAGCTTCCAGTCTGCAAACAGGTGAGGTCCAGACCGGCGCACGCGGCCTGGTTGCCGGCGCTGTCGACACTCACCCGGGTGGTCACCCCGGCGGTGGTGTCGTGCACGAACACGTCCAAGATGGCGTTGGTGTCGTCCGCTACCAGGTTGCCTGCCGCCGACGTGAACGACACGTACCGTCCGTCGCCCGAGATGTCAGCAGCCATCCACTCGAGGGTGCCCCACGCCGCCCCGCTGGGTCCGGCTCCTTGGATACCGGCGCTGTCGACGCTGACGCGTGTAGTGGCCCCGGTGGTGGTGTCGTGCACGAACACGTCGGGCCAGCCATTGGTGTCGCCTAACACCAGGTTCGCCGCGAACGACGTGAAGGCCACGAAGCGACCATTTGTCGAGATGGCCGGGAGGTAGCTGCCCCGGCCATCGCCGTCTCCGATGGCCTGGTTGGCGGCACTGTCGACGCTGACTCGGCTGGTCACGCCGGTGGCGTTGTCTCGTAGGAACACGTCCCGCACACCGTTGGTGTCGCCGGCCACCAGGTTGGTGGCGTCCGACGAGAAGGCCACATACCTGCCGTCGCCCGACACGGCGGCGAAGACGCTGTCGCCCCCGCCGGCCTGGTTGCCGGCGCTGTCGACGCTGGCCCGGGCGATCCAGGCACACCCCGATGTCGCCAACGCGACGATGAAGACGATCGATGCCAGCCGTGGTGCGGTGCTCATGGCGTGTTCCCTCTCGTTCGGTGCTTGATCTCACATCGCATCTGTTCGCCCCAGCAGACGTCGACATCGCCTGCGCCCCACAGGCGATCGATGCCCAGGCCGCCGCGCAGCTTGTCATTGCCCGCGCCGCCGTCGGCGAAGTCGTCGCCGCTGTTGGCCCGGACGTCGTCTCGTCCGTCCTGGGCGAAGATCTGGTCGTCGTCGGGCCCGCCGCTGATCTCATCGTCACCGGTTCCGCCCCACAGATGGTCGGCCCCGTGTCCGCCGAACAACTCGTCGTTGCCACGCCCACCCCAGATGGAGTCGCCGCCGCCACCCGCGTGCACCACATCATCACCCGATCCGGCGTGGACATCGTCATTGCCCAGCCCACCCTCGAGCGTGTCGTGTCCCGGGCCGCCGTGTAGCACGTCGGCGTGGTGGCTGCCGGCCACGGTGTCGCTACCGTCGCCGCCGAACATGGTGTCGGTTCCCGGCCCGCCGTGGATGTTGTCGGTGCCTGGCCCGCCGCAGACGACGTCGTCTCCTCGCGCTCCGTCGATGCGATCGCCCGAACCCCGGCCGTGGATCACATCCCCGCGCTCGCTGCCGTCGATGACGTCAGAGTTGGCCGAACCAACGATCGATGCCGGAGTTCCACCACAGGTCGGCCAGCCCGCCATGCTCTGGGTGCATGTAGCGATGGCCCGTGCGCTTCGAGCGCCGAGGATGACGACGGCGGCCTCGTCGCCTCGAAATCGGTAGCCGAGGTTCGCGCCCGCTCGGCCCGTCCTGATGAACGCGGGGTTGTCGGTCCCGTCGTCGATCAGGAGTCCGCCCCCGAACTCCGCCCACGTGAGCGTGAGATTCAGGATCTCACCAGCGCGGAAGGGTCCTGGACTTCTGACACCTGCGCTGCCGGCTTCCACCTCGCCGAGGCCGTTGACGGCCTGGCAACCCGGGCTCAGCTGCCCGTCAGTCACCGCCGGCGTCGCAGAGACGGTCAGCAGCGGCGTCAGCAGGATGATGAGGGATGTCGTTGCGATTCTGCGTTTCATCTCGCCTCCTGGTGCACCAGCGCTGTGTACCCATTCCTGGCGTGCCGCGGCTTCAGATCGGTTTCAGGCCGAGCCTGCACGCCCGGGCTCGAGTCTCAGTCGCCTTGTGCGGCGGTGGCTGAAGGAGGGACCACCGATCGGGCTTCGTGGACGAAGAACTCCTGGTAGCGGTCGGCCCGCACACGGAGTGTGCCCACGCTGATGAAGCCCTCGCCCGGTCCGCCCCTGGCGACGGCAGACATTCTCCCGGAGGCGTCGGTGAACCGCCCGGTGCCACCGACGACGCTCCAGTACGGCGGATTCCACTCATCCCCGCAGCGCTTCGGTCGGGTCAGCTTGAAGAAGAGCTCGTCACCGGACTGGCTGGTGATGGTTCCGCTGGCTTCGCCCGACAACGCCGTAGCCGCCGTCGCATCGCTGTTGGTGCACGGCTCGCTGCGAAAGCTCCCCGTCTGGATCTCCGTCGCCTGACCAACATGGGTCCCGTTGACTTTGCCGTTCTGCGTGTAGTCGCAGACCGTGACGGCTGGTTCGGGGTTCTGGCAGCCTTCGATAGTCGGGGGGCCGACCCCGATGAAGGTCTCGTAGTAGCTCAGTTCGATGAACTTCGGCCCGCGCGGCGGAGTGCGCTCGCTCGCCTGCACGTCGCGGCCAGGCTCGGTTGTCGGCAGCGCATGACCTGCCTGCACGACGGCAGGCGAGCGGCCACCAGCGCTGGCGACGGCGGCAGCGGTTCCCAATGCCGTGGCCAGAACCGCAGTCATGAGGATTCCAAGGGTCAGGATGGTCTTTCGTCGAGTCATGATTCGACCTTTCCGGCCGCATGTGCGGCCACTGGCGTCGGTGCAGCCGAGCACGGCCCCTTTTCACCCCGGCCTCACGGCAACTGAAAGTGAGGTGAAAATCGCTGGTACTACCCTGAAACCGTGCATGTGGGCGCCGCCAGGAGCACCATTCGGTTCCGGGTCTTGGGCGGAACGGGACCCGAGGAGAACGGGTTTCTGGTCGCGATCGGCAGCGAGCGTCAGCGGCGACTACTTGCCGCGCTGGCAATGCGTTGCCCGGGTGTAGTGTCGACCGACCGGCTGGTAGAGGCGGTGTGGGCCGAGAAGCGGCCTTCCAGCCCTGCGAGCGCCCTCGCGACGGTGGTCACGCGTCTGCGCCAGACATTGGACAGCGCCGAAGCCGGTGCTGGGCATCTGATCGTGTCCCGGCCGCCGGGTTACGCATTGGATGCGCCGACCGAGGTGATCGACGCGAACTGCTTCGCCGACCTCGTTCTCACCGGTCGTCGGCAGCGTGCTCGGGGTGAAGTGGAGCAAGCCCGCCACACGCTCGACGAAGCATTGTCGCTGTGGCGGGGTCCGGCCTATGGCGAGTTCGAACACGAGGACTGGGCCCGTGGCGAGGCCCAGCGCCTGCAACAGCTCTGGACGACGGCGCGGGAGGCCGACATCGAGATCTGCCTGGATCTGGGACTTCACACCGAAGTGCTGCCGGACATCCAGGTGCTGATCGAAGACGAGCCGTTCGACGACACGGCGCGCGGGCTTTTGATGAGGGCCTTGTTCGCCGGCGGGCGCCAGACGGAGGCGCTCCGCTCGCTGCAGGACTACCGATTGTTTCTGGCCGGGGAGACGGGACTCGTTCCTGGTCCCGAGATCGCACGCCTCGAACAGCGGATTCTCGCCAACGACGTCACGCTGCTGGAGCCGGCAGGTCGTCCGCTGCGCGGGTATCGGCTCCACGAGCGAATCCGGACAACCGAGCGAGGAACACTCTTTCGTGCGGTCCAGCCCGGCCTCGAGCGGGACGTCGCCATCGAGGTCATCGGAGAAGACATCGCCGGGGACCCGGACTTCGTGCGCGGTTTCGAGCTCCAGGGCCGTGCGCTGGCCCAGCTCGGCCATGCCCACATCACACCCGTGATCGACTGTTGGCGTGAACCAGAAGGAGCGTTCCTGGTTCGTCGGCTGCTCTCCGGCGGCAGCTTGGCCGATTCCGAGGTACGTGAGCGCCTCGGCCCGGAGGGCCTCACCCGGGTCCGCGCACAGATGCGATCGGCGCTCGACGTCGCCCATCAGGCGGGCCTGATCCACGGTCCGATCGAGGCGACCGACATCCAGCTCGACGAACATGGCACCGCCTACCTCTCGAACTTTCGCCTCGGGGCGGCCGACGCCACCATCGACGAAGACCGTCGGTCCTTCGACCGGCTCTTCGACGCTCTCACCGGCCCAACCCTCGAACCGACCGGGGCGGCGGCCCCGGCCCGAGTCGCCACTCCGTACCGGGGCTTGGCCGCGTTCGGCGAGAACGACGTCGACGTCTTCTTCGGCCGACGACGGCTCGTCGAGTCGACGCTGACCACCGTGCGAGATCACGGTGCGGCCTTCGTGGTGGGCCCCTCCGGCTGCGGGAAGTCGAGTCTTGTTCGCGCCGGTGTCGTTCCCGCCCTCGCCGCCGGTGAGATCGAAGGATCCGAGCGATGGTTCATCACAACCATGGTCCCCGGGGCCGACCCATTCGCCGAGCTCGAGGCCGCCGTGTTGCGCATCGCTGTGCATCCGCCGGCCGGCCTGCGCAATCAGCTTCGCGACCCGAACCTCGGCCTCGCGCCGACCATCCAGCACGTGTTGCCCGAACCCCACGCCACTGCGGTCGTCGTGATCGACCAGTTCGAAGAGCTGTTCACCCTCACTGCCGAGGAAGACCGCGACGTGTTCCTGGCCGCAGTCGGCGCAGTGATGGACAATCCGGACTCACCGCTGCGGGTCATCGCCACCGTGCGGGCCGACTTCTACGATCGACCGCTCGCTCGACCCGAGATCGCCTCGATGGTCACCCAGACCTCGATACCCGTCGATGCCCTTTCCGGAGAGGAGCTGCGGGAAACAATCGTCGAACCGGCCCGACTGGTCGGCACCGAGGTCGAGCCCGAGCTCGTGGCCCGCTTGTTGGTCGACGCCGCCGGCCACCCCGGAAACCTCCCGTTGCTCGAGTACACCCTCACTCGGCTGTTCGAGACTCGCCGCGACAACACATTGACCCTCGACGCTTATCTCGATATCGGCGGTCTGACCGCCGCCATCGGTGACCGGGCTGAGGAGATCCACGCCGGCCTGGATCCGTGCGACCAACAGATCTGTCGGCGTCTGTTCGGCCGGCTCGTCGCCGTCGACGCGGCCAACGACATTCGTCGACGGGCGCTGATCAGCGAGCTCCGCGCCGCTGAGGACGAACCCGACGGCTTCGACCGCGTCGCGGAGCGGTTCGTCGAAGCCCGCCTTCTGCTCACCGACCGCGATCCGACCACCAGGGAGCCTTCGCTCGAGGTCGCCCACGAAGCCCTGTTCAGGGAGTGGCCCCGGCTGTCGGGCTGGATCACGAGCGATCGCTACACCATCGCCACCCTCCGCCACCTCACGACCGCGACCGGGACGTGGCTCTCCTCTGGTGACGACAGCGAGCTCTATCGAGGCGCCCGACTGGCCGCCGCTCTGGAGCTCTCGGCGGAGCACGCCAACCGACTGACGGAGTATGAACGGGCATTCGTGGCCACCAGTAGACGGGCGGCGGAGTCCGAGCAGCTGCGTCAGCGCCGTACGACCAACCGTCTCCGTACGCTCCTCCTCCTCGCCGGTGTCCTGCTCACCGGTGCCCTGATCGCCGGTCTCGTGGCCTATGACCAGCGCAACAACGCCGACCAGAAGGCCGAAGATGCCGAACAGGCTCGCGCGCAGGCCGACACCGAACGGCTGACCGCGCTGGCGAGATCGCGAGGAGATGTACCCGCAGAAGTCGCCATCCTGCTGGCGCTCGAAGCCCATCGTCTCGACCCCTCGTCTGACACCCTCAGCTCGCTGCACTGGGCGCTCACGGCGAAGCCCGGCTATCTGGGCAACATCGGCGACACCCGTGTGGGTGGCGACATCACCGTTCTCGGCGACGGACGACGGATCGCGACTCACAGCGCCACTGGCATCCAGATCTGGGATGTCGCCGATCGGCGTTTGGTCTCCTCCCTTCCGTTCCCTGGCTCTGAGGATGCTGGAGGCAACGTGCGTCAGCTCCGGAGTACGGCGAGCGATGACGGTCGAGTCGTCGTGTCTGCCGCGCCGGCTGTCACAACCATCCATAACGTCGAGACCGAGGAGACCGTCGCCACTCTCGATCACATCGGCCGTGCCCCGGTTGACATCGCGATCTCGGGCGATGCAACCCGGCTGGCGATCGGCTTCGACGACGGGACTGTCGAGATCCGCAACCTCGCTGCCCCTGCCCGGGTGGCGGCGAGCTTTGCCGTTGACGTCATCGAACCCGCCGTGATGTCCCTTGCGTGGCATCCCAGCCGGCCGCAGTTGGCGATCGCCACCGCCGAGGGCGTCGCGCTGTGGGAGACAGCGCAGGGCGACGTCGTGCGAGCCTCCGGTCGTGCGCCGAATGCGGGCACCAACTTCGCCGAGCGGCTCCGCCCGCGGCTGCTGTACTCACCCGACGGCGACCGCCTGATCGTCTCCGGCGTCGTCGCCGACGCCGTCACCGCTGACAGCGCCCAGGCCGTCCCGAACGCCATCCGTGAAATCGACACACGATCCGGGAATGACACCGGCATCGCCGTCGAGGTCGCTGGACAGGGGCACAGCTCGATCAGCTGGCTCGATTCCGACGCGACGATGGTCGTCGCCGCGGGACAGGGCAAGGTCGAGGTCATCGACCTGCGTGAGGGTGCAATCGACCAGAGGCCGGTCGAGGTGAGCCAAGAGGCGTCGGCATTCCTGCCCAGGCTCGGCATAGTCGCCCGAGAAGCAGGTATCGGCCTCGATCTCCACTCGATCGACGGATCGGATCAGATGGTGCGACGACCGTCGCTGCCACCGGGCGCCGCCGACCGCTACGAGCGCGGAGGAAGTGTGCTGATCGGCGTCGATCCGACGGGAGAGCGTGCGCTCGCCGCCGGAGCGGTGGCGGCCGACGTCAGTCCTCCGCACATCATCGATCTCGGTCCCGGGGGTGTCTGGCAGCCGTTCGAGAACGCCGATGGGGCCACACCTCCCTTCGCGTGGGGCTCCGGTACGGGAATGACGACTCTCGAGGCCGCCGCCGATGGCATCCAGTGGCGCCGCCTCGGCTGGGACGGCGTGGCACTGGGCCCGCCATCCGACCCCACTGAGATTCCCGACCTCATCGTGCAGAGCGCGTCGGGCGAGCGTCAAATGTTGCGAATCAACGGGGTGGAGGTCCTGTTCGACTCGACCGGAGCGTTCCGTGAGGTTGCCCGGCTCGAACCGCTCGATGCTCCTTACGCCTGCTGCGTGCTACCCGCGTTCTCGCCCGACGACGCCTTCTACAGTCGCCCGGACCGTCGTGGCGGCACCGAGCTCTACGACGCGACGACCGGCGACCGGATTCCGTTCGATCATGACGCGGAGGTCTTGCTCTTCGGACCACGCGGGGAGTGGTTCCTCACCGCCGACGAGTTCGGGGCGCTGCAGCTTCACGACCAGACCACGGGTCAACCGATCGGACCGCCGATGGTCAGCCAGCGGGGTCGGGACGGCACGATCGTTCCGACGATCGATGGCGATCGTTTCGCGAGCTTCGACGGCAACGGCGAAAGCCGGGTCTGGGACGTGGCGAACGCCACCAGGATCGGGCGCACGATCGACTCGATCGCCCGCGGAAGTGGAGGCGGTTGGTCCGCGGACGGCGGGTGGTTCTGGGTCCTGAGCGACGACGGCGGGGTGCACATCGAGGTGTGGAACTTCGACACCGACACATGGCCCGAGATCGCCTGTGAGCTGGCCGGTCGCAACATGACACCGGACGAATGGGCGGACTTCGGCCCCCGCACCATCGAACGCGGGGCCACCTGCCCTCAGTACCCGCTCTGAGCGAAGAAGAACATGTTGTCGTTTCGACAACGGAGTGGGCCGTGAGGGACTTGAACCCCCGACCCCCTGCGCGTCATGAGGAATCGGAGTGTCCGTGGACGTCCGTGGGTGTGCGCCGAGGTCCGGCTGAGCTGGGCTGACTGTCCGTGGACGTCCGCTGGTGTCCACTGACGTGTGCTGTTGTTGGCTCCCTGACTGGCTCCCCGGCTCGGATCTGAGTGGCCTGATCACCCGGCGTCGGGCGGTTCGAGGATCGGTCGGCCCGCCGGACCTGGACGTTTGCCGAGCTCGTCACCCCTCGACGAGGGCGATCGGGTCGGGCGCGCCAGTGGCCGCGTCCCTGTCATCGTGGACGTGGGCTCTCATCGTCTGCGCGATCTCGTTCGATCCCAGCTGTTCGTCCGGCTTCGGTTCTGCGACGTCGCACCGCCGCCGACGCCCAGTGCTACACATGCACTATGCCGACCGAGCCGGATCCGTTCGTCGGCCCGCTGAGGTCTGGCGAAGAGCACAGTGCTTGGCAGCGAGCGACCGGACCGGGGAGAGTGATGCGGTGAGGGCTGCGGCTGTTGTCGCGCTCCTACGGCGTGGTTTGTTGCCGTTCGTGGCGAGTGCGATCGTGGTCGGCGCGGCCGTGTCACTCGCCGGCGCCGGGGATGCTGGTCGAGCAGTGTGGTCGGTGGCAACGGCCGTCGTCATTGTCGATCTCCTTGTCGTCACCTTGATGCGGTTGCGCGAGGGACGGATTGCCGTCGACGTCGTTGCCTTGGTTGCTCTGGTGGGGTCGCTGTTGCTCGGTGAGGAGCTTGCCGGAGTGATCTTGGCGTTGATGGTCGCGTCGGGCGATGCGCTCGAGCAGTACGCCCATCGTCGGGCGCAGCGGTCGCTGTCGGAGTTGCTGTCGCTGGCTCCCAAGGTCGCCCACCGAT
>JAOTZB010000151.1 GCA_029861625.1 Acidimicrobiia bacterium | reverse complement strand
AGTCGGCGACGCACGATCCGAGGAAGAAGACGATCTCGGAGACGTCAGGAGCGCCGAGCGCGATCCGAACGAGCACGGAAGGGACGGCATCATGAAGCGTGTTGGTGAGGTCATGAGCACCCCGGCAGTAACCATGAACAGCAACGACGTGATCGGTGATGTTCGCGATCAGCTCCTCGACACCGGCATCCACTGCGTGCCGGTGGTCAACGAGGACGGGCATCCGGTCGGCATCGTCTCGTCGTGGGACCTGGTGGAGGAGTACCAGCCCTTCGAGTCGATCGCGAACGCGATGACCGATCGGATCGAGATGATCGGCCCGCATGCGTCGTTGCAGGAGGCGGCGATAGCCATGCGGGAGAACTTCATCCACCATCTCGTCGTGGTGGATGAGGCCATGAACGTCGTCGGCGTCGTCAGCTCACTCGATCTCCTCGACGAGCTCGCCGGCGTCTGACGGTTCCGCTGGGGTCGCATCGCCGTTCGGGAGCTCGGGTGCGATGACCAGGACCGGACAGTGCGAGTGTGCCACGACATGGGCTGTGACGCTGCCCAGTGCGAGTCGACCCAGACCCGACCGTGCATGTGTCGCCATGGTCACCAGGCGGGCACCGACATCGTCGACATGAGCGGCGATCGACCGACCGGGGTTGTTGCCGTGGAGCACCTGGTAGTCGACATCCGTTATGCCGGTCAGCTCGCCGAGATCCTCGGAGAACCGGTGCGCCATGGCTGAATCCGGGACGTAGTCATAGCCGCTCGGACCCGAACGGGCCCGGTCCAGGGCCCGGGCCGTGGCGGGATCGATGACGTTCACGACGATCGGCTCGAAATCGAACGCCTCGGTGACGTCGGCTGCGAGCTTCAGGGCGGACTCGGTACACGGGCTCGCGTCGGTGGCCACGATCATCGGTCCATGGAGACGGAACCGGGCGACATCACACTCGGGTCCGATCAACAACACGGGCAGGTGCGAACGCGACAGCACCTCGTTGGCGACGCTGCCGATGAGCGCGGCGCTGCGGCTGCGCCCCCGCGTGCTCATCGCCACCAACGCATCGGGGCTCTCCTCTCGGAGCCGCTGCACGAGCTGGGCCACCGGTTCGTTCATCGGGCCGATCTCGATCGAGCGGGATACATCGCCGATCTCGCCGACCTGTTTTCGCACGAGGCGGGTCAACTCGAAGGCGTCGTCCTTCGGTGGGTGATATGCCACGACGCGCATGTTGACGTCGAGATAGTGCGCGACCGCGCTCGCGGGCCGAAGGGCGCGGGCGGATTCCGATGATCCGTCCAGGGGCACGATCACTTCGTCGAACATCATCAGCCTCCTCGGTCGACGCGGAGTGGGTGCGCGTCCCCTCTGTCACGATTGTTCGTTCGACGAAGGACGGGTAGGGACCGAAGTCCCCATGTCCCGGTCCTTTCGACGTATGGTTGCCGGCAAGGCCGAAAGACCCTGGCTGCACGCCAGTTCCGAGGACATCGTTGGTGCCATGGACGACGCAAGGATCATCACGGATCGACAAGGACTAGAGGTCCTGTCGAACGAGGAGTGCTGGAAGCTCGTCGGCGAGTCCCGAGTCGGGCGGGTTGCGTTCGTCGATGCGGGCGACCCCGTCATCTTGCCCGTCAACCACGTGCTCGTCGGCAAGACCGTCGCCTTCTTGACCGCTCCCGGTTCGAAGCTGCACGCGGCCGGCATGGCCAAACCCGTCGGGTTCGAGGTCGACGGTCACGACGACGCATCCCACCAGGGATGGAGCGTGATCATCCGGGGCCGCGCCGAACGCGTCTACGACGAGGACGAGATCGCGAAGCTGGCCGAAGCCGGCCTCACACCGTGGGCGACCGAGACCGACCGGAACGACTGGGTCGAGATCCGCGTCCACGAGATAAGCGGCCGCCGCATCATCTGAGCCGCGGCTCCGACGCGCGGCCGAGCGGGATGGACGTTTTCCTCTACCTCTGACGACGCGCGAGCGGTGAGCTTGAGCCGACGGTCAGAGGTCCGGCCCCGCGAAAGGAGCTGTTGATGCGCATCGCGCCGCAGCCGATCCGTCTGGTTGCCGGCCTGCTCGCGGTCGGCGCCTTCGTGGCTGCCGTGGTGGTCGTCACCGCGCAGGTCGAGGTCGGCGTCGATGGTGTCGCGGCCAGTCGGACGTGTGGGTCGCCCTTCGACGCGATCACCGACCGATCAGGCTGGCAGGCCTGGTGGGCCAACGATCTCGACGAGCCCGACCCGGCCATTCGCACCACGCTGGTGCGCACGACCGAGTGCCCAGGAGCAGTCAACCAGCGCCTGCTCGCCGCCGGGCTCTCGTTCGGCGCGGCACTCGTTGCCTTCGGTGTCGGCTGGTATCCCGGCCGACACCGAGATCGACCGGAACCGGGGACCGAGGCCGGCCGACGGTCTCGCCGATTGCGGCGACTCGGATCGACCACCATGGTCACAGGTGGTCTGCTCACGACGGCCGGCGTGCTCGGGATCATCGCCCTGGTCGCCGACGCCGACTCGACCTTGTTCCTGTACACCGACCGGTTCATCGTCGCCGTCGTGGGTCTGATCGTCCTCGTGCCGACGATCTCGCTCATCGTGTTGGGCCGCGTTCTCGGCATCGTCGGCGACCATCTCGACCCGCGACCGGAGGCCGGCGATGTCGACCCGTAGGGCGATGCTCGTCGTGGCGGCCGCGCTCGCGTTCTTGGCCGGCTGCGTCGGCTCGGCTCCCCGATCGGTCCAGGAGCAGTCCCAGCGCTTCAGCGAGATCGTCGACCTTCCACCGCCCGATCTGGCCGGCTCGGGCTCGCTCGAAGCAGCCCTCCACCAGCGGCGGTCCCAGCGGGCCTATGCCGAGGCGGAACCGCCGCTCGAGGTCATCGGCCAGCTCCTGTGGGCGGGTCAGGGCATCACCGACGATCTCGGTCACCGCACCGCGCCATCAGCAGGCGCTCGTTACCCGCTGGAGCTCTACGCCGTGACGGCCGAGACCATCGCCCACTACCTGCCCGACGGCCACCGGATCGAGCAGCGGCCCGACAGGGCGGCCCTGGCAGGGTTCGGCGACGTCGCGTTCGGCCAGGGCTTCGTGAGCGACGCTCCGCTCGTGATCGTCATCAGCGCCGAGGTGGCCAGGACCGAGGTCGAATACGGCGCCCTGGCCGCGGATCTGGTGAATCGCGAGAGCGGCCATGCGGCTCAGAACATCCTGCTGCAGGCGACCGCGCTCGAGCTGGCAGCGGTGCCGGTCGGCGGCTTCGACCCGGCCGATGTCGGCCAGCTGTTGGCCCTGCCACCCGGCCACGATGCGCTCTACCTCATCCCGGTCGGCTTCCCGGCGGTGGACCCACCGGACTGATCGGAGAGACGACACGGCGAGTCGACCAATGGCGGTGCTCCACACACCGGCAGTGATCCACGCATGGCGGTGGCGGCAGCTATGTGACGCAGAACTCGTTGCCTTCGGGATCGGCCATCGTCACCCACGTATCGGTGCCGAGCCGACCGTCGTACAGCTGGGTTGCGCCGAGACCCTCGAGCCTCGCGACCTCGTCAGCCCGCCGATCGGCTCCCACCCGTACGTCGACGTGCATCCGATTCTTCGTCGTACGAGGTTCGGGCACGTCTTGGAAGAACCATCGCGGCCTCAGCCCGTCGGGATCGCGGATGGCGGCTGCGCCACGCCAGACGAGCTTGCCGTCGTGGGTGGCGACATCGTCTTCGGTCGCGACCCCTCGATCGAGCAGCGCTCTGACCTGCTCCTCGTCGATCTCGACCTCGAAACCGAGCGCCGCCGCCCAGAAGTCGGCCTGGGCGTGGGCCTCGCTGCAGTCGAGGACGATCTGCACATCGAACGGCGGTGCGTGACCGGTCATTCTTCCTCCCGATATCTGGATCCCTGGCGCCCACGACGAACCGGGCGGGCGCTCCAGCACTACCCCGGCGCCCGCCGCGGCGCCAGACGTGACCGTTCGTGGTTCACAATGGGGTCATGTCCGGCGTGATGGTCGTCACCGGCGCCAGTCGGGGAATCGGTGCCGCCACCGCCCGCCTTGCCGCGGAACACGGGTATTCGGTTGCCGTCAACTACGTCGCGAACGAACTGGCAGCCGACGAAGTCGTCGAACATTGTCGCCGTCTCGGTGCCGGCGCGATCGCGGTGCGTGCGGACGTTTCCGACGAGGCCGAGGTGCGGACCCTGATGGCCACGACGGAGGCCGAGCTGGGGCGACCGACCGTGCTCGTGAACAACGCCGGCATCCTGCATCAGCAGATGCGGTTCGACGAGATGTCGGTCGAGCGCTGGCGCGAAGCCCTCGACGTGAACATCATCGGCTCGTTTCTCTGTGCGCGGGAGGCTGTCAGACGCATGTCGACACGGCACGGCGGACCCGGTGGATCGATCGTGAACGTGTCTTCGGCCGCGTCGTATCTCGGAAGTCCCGGCGAATACATCGACTACGCGGCCACGAAGGCGGCGGTCGACACCCTGACGATCGGGCTGGCGCAGGAAGTGGCGACCGAGGCGATCCGGGTGAACGCGGTCCGCCCCGGGTTGATCCACACCGACATCCACGCCAGCGGCGGTGAGCCCGACCGGATTGCGCGTGTCGCGTCGTCGGTGCCGATGCAACGAGGAGGGACGCCCGAGGAGGTCGCACGGACGATCCTCTGGCTGGCATCCGACGAGGCGTCGTACGTCACGGGCGCGCTCGTCAACTGCTCGGGCGGACGCTAGGCGCTCACCTCGCCGGACGGTGCCCGCCGTCGGCCGGCGACGTCGTGGCGCGCGACGGAAGCCGAGCCGTTCCCGCCCCGGCGACCACGGCGGACAACGCCCCGATCGCGAGGATCGCGCCAACGCCGCTGACGCCGTCACCGATCAGCACGGCGAACAGGATGCCCGTTCTCGTCGCCCATCCGACCGCCGGCCGGGCCCAGGATGATCGGCACCAGGGCGGCTCCGAGCGCGATCGCGACGATGGTCGCGGCCGCGGCCTCGTCGGTCGAGGCGATCACAGCAAAACCGTCGCGGGCCTAGGAGGATCTCATCGAGGCGTCGGGATCAGTCGACCCCGAGGCCGGCGGCGATCGCCTCGGCGGTGAAGGCCTGGAATCGTGCCGTGTCGAAGCCGACGACGAGATCTGCCTCGGTCTCGATGATCACGCGGTGCGGTGAGTCGAGGAACTTCTGGAAGTTCCGCGCGTCGATGTTGCCGGGATCGTGCTCGGTCCCCGAGAGCGCGGCGTAGAACCAGGTCTTCACCTCGTTCCAGTCGTCGTCGTCACGGGTGTGCACGATCGAGTTGCCCTTGAACGAAGCCGTCTTGCCCCCTCGATTGACGACGATGGCCGACTGTGGACGGGCGCGGAGCGCTGGAACACGTTTGCGTCGTGCGGCACAGGTGGTCCAGAACTTGCCGTGGCGCCACACGAAGGCGACGACGACACCGACCGGGAACCCGTCGCGTGTGGTCCAGTTGAAGACGCACTCGCCCCCGGGCTTCACCAGTGCCTCGACCTCGTCGGGATCGAGGCGCATGCCGGTGAGATCCTCGTAGTCGGGGTTGCCATCGGCGTCGCTCATGAGTGCTGCTCCTGGAGAAGGTTCACGCCAAGCGTGGGACCGCTGCCGGATCTAGGTCAAGTTGGTGCTCCTGCCCCGAGATCGCCCCTTGTCCGGTCTTCGGGAGGTCGACACGACCCATTCGGAGATGCGACCGCCGATCGGGTGCGGCATGGTGTACCGGCCATGGGTCGCACGACGCCGCGTGAAGCCATTCCCCAGTCGGCCGACGAGCTGACTGCCGAGTGGTTCACCGACGTGCTGGCCGAGCGGATCGACCAGGCGACGGTGACGGCCGTCCGCACCGAGATCATCGGGGCCGGGATCGGGTTCGTCGGCGAGCTGCACCGTTGCCAGCTCACCTGGGACCGTGACGATGCTCGACTGCCGAGCTCGGTCGTCGCCAAGATGCCATCGGCGCTCCGGAAGAACCGCGCGATGGGCGAGGGCCTGCTGGCCTACGAGCGCGAGATCCTCGTCTACCGCGACCTCGCGGGCCGGCTCGGCATCGCGATGCCCGACCACATTCACAGCGCCATGGACCCGAATCCGGCGCCGTGGCTCGAGCGCATCGTCGTCTTCTTGTTCGAGCGACTCCCCCTCGGCGGCATCAACTGGACCGTCGACCAGCTCATGAAGCTGGCTCGGAAGAGCGAACGACGCTTCTTGTTGGTGATCGAGGACATCGACGATGCGCAGCCGCCGAGTCAGGTCGAAGAGGGGTCACTCGAGGACGTGCAAAGCGCGCTCGGCGTGCTGGCCGATTTCCATGCCGCGAACTGGCAGCCCACAGAGCTCGTGGCGGAGAACCCGTTCCTCTGGCCGCTCAACCGGACGCCCAAGGTCGTCCAGGCCGGCTACAAGCGGTACCGCGAGTCCTTCGTCGCCCGCTTCGGCGAGATGGTCGAATCAGAGTTCCTGCGCCGCATGGACGAGCTCCAGGCTCAGCTCCCCGAGCTCGTCGACCGTCTGGTGGCGGGACCGTCCTGCCTGTTGCACGGCGACTACCGGCTCGACAACATCATGTTCCGGCCGTCGGGCGACATGGTCGTGCTCGACTACCAGCTCGTGGGGTACGGCCGTCCCGGGTGGGACGTCGCGTACTTCATCACCACAGCGTTGTCTCCCGAACATCGTGGCGCCGAACGCGAGCTGCTCGAGCACTATCACGCCGCCCTGGTCGACGCCGGTGTCACCGACCACTCCTTCGACGAGCTCGCCGCCGACGTTCGCCTCACGAAGGAGCTGCTCGCCCACCGTCTGATAGGCACCGGCGACCTCATCGACACGGCAATCGCCGATCACGACGACTCGTTCATCGATCTGTTGGTGCGCCGGACCACCGGCTGGGTCGACCTCGACTGATCCACCGATTGCGCCCGACCCGACGTGCTCCTCGGGGCCCGGTCAGTCGACGACGGGATGATGGCAGGCGACGAAGTGGCCGTCGTCGATCGGACGCATCAGCGGCTCTCGGATTGCACAGAGGTCGGTTGCACGTGGGCAGCGAGTACGGAATCGGCAGCCCGACGGCGGATCGATGGGTGACGCGAGCTCGCCGCTGATCAACTCGGTCGAGGGCGGGAGGCCGAGGTCGTTGCCGGGAATCGATGCGAGCAGCGCGCGCGTGTAGGGATGGGCCGGGGCCTCGAACACGGCGTCGGTCGGTGCAACCTCGCAGACCTTGCCGAGATACATCACCAGGACCCGGTCACTCACGTTCTTCACGACCGAGAGGTCGTGGCTGATGAACACCATGGTGAGCCCGAACCGGTTCTTGAGGTGCTCGAGGAGGTTGAGGATCTGCGCCTGCACCGACACGTCGAGCGCCGAGACAGGTTCGTCGAGGATGAGGACCTCGGGATCCATCACGAGCGCCCGAGCGATGCAGATCCGCTGGCACTGTCCACCCGAGAACTCGTGGGGCCGCCGATCGGCGGTCTCGGTCGGGTCGAGCCCGACGGAGCGCATGATGTCGTCGATCCGCCCGCTGGTGAACGCGCCTTGCGGGTCGCCCCAGATCTCGAGCCCCTCGCGCACGAGGTCGCGTACCCTCCGGCGGGGATTGAGCGACGACACGGGGTCCTGGAAGATCATCTGCATCGAGCGCCGCAGTCGCCGCACCGAGGCACCGTCGGTCGATGTGAGGCTCCTGCCGAGGAGCTCGACCGAGCCCGAGGTCGGCCGCTCGAGCTGCATGACGGCCCGGCCGGTGGTGGTCTTGCCGCACCCGGACTCTCCGACGAGGCCCAACGTCTCGCCGCGGGCGACGTCGAAGCTCACGTCGGACACGGCGTGGACGACCTGGCCGCGGCGCGCCGGGAACTCGACCACGAGATGTTCGACCCGCAGAACGGCGTCACCGACGTCGCGGAGGTGAGCTGTCCCGCTACCGGCCACGGGACACCCCGTCGCCGACTGCGTCACGTGACGCGGGAATCAGGCAGGTGTGGGCGTGCCCGGCGATCTCGACGCGTTGGGGCGGCGTGTCGCGGCAGCCGTCCTCGGCCCAGTCGCAACGAGGTGCGAAGCGGCAGCCCGTCGGCGGGTCGATGAGGAGGGGAGGCCGGCCGTCGATGACCGCGAGCTCGCTGTGGCTCGGCAGGTCGAGGTGGGGAATCGAGTCGAGCAGTGCCTGGGTGTACCGATGTTTCGGATCGACGAAGAGCGTCTCTGTCGGACCCGACTCGACGATCTGGCCGGCGTACATGACCGCCACCCGGTCTGTCCAGCCTCGCACGACCGAGAGGTCGTGGGTGACGAGAACCAACGCCATGTGGCGCTCCTCGCACAGCGACGCGAGCAGCGACAGGATCTGATCCTGCACGGTGACATCGAGCGCGGTCGTCGGTTCGTCGGCCAACAAGAGCTTCGGCTCGTTGGCGAGGGCCATGGCGATGGTCGCTCGCTGGCGCATGCCGCCCGACAGTGCGTGGGGATGGGAGTCGAGCCGACCCTCCGGCTCGGGGATGCCGACCTGGCGGAGCAGGTCGATGGCCTGGGCCCGCGCCACGACCCGGCCGAGGCCCCGGTGCACCCGCATCGTCTCGATCAACTGTGAGCCGACGGTTCGCACCGGGTTGAGCGCGGTGAGGGGGTTCTGGGAGACGACACCGATCTCGGTGCCGAGGATGCGGCGATGCTCGGCGCCGTCGATCCGCAAAAGATCGGCTCCCTCGAAACCGATCGCGCCCGTCCTCGTCACGTCGGGAATGGGGAACGTACCGAGTATGGACCGCAACAGCATCGTCTTGCCCGATCCGGACTCGCCGACGATGCCCAGCGTCTCACCCGCGGCGAGATCCAACGACACGCCATCGACCGCGTGCACGGTGC
>JAOTZB010000455.1 GCA_029861625.1 Acidimicrobiia bacterium | reverse complement strand
CGCCTTGGTTCAGAGATCCACCAGGCCTTCGCGCAGGGCGATCGCGACGGCCTCGGTTCGGGTCTTGGCGCCGAGCTTGTTCAGCAGGTTGTGGACATGGTGATTGACCGTCGAGACGCTGATGCTCAGACGCTTGGAGATCTGCGGGTTCGTGAGACCACTGGCAACGAGTCGTAGAACATCCATCTCGCGGGCGGTGACCGACGCCCGGTACTCCTCACCAGGCGCCTCCCGGGAGTCCTTGACCAAGCTCGGCGATGTCGCGGGGGCCCCCGCGCCATATCCCGCAGCGGCGAGCTGGATGGCGGCGATCAGCTCGTCCTCCTCGGTGTCCTTGAGGAGATAACCGACAGCGCCGGCCGCGAGCGCTCGGCCTACGAGTTGCGGCTCGTCGAAGGCGGTGAGCACGAGGATCTTCAGCCCGGGGAAAAGTGCTCTCATCCGGGCAATGGTGGTCGGTCCGTCCATGCCCGGCATCTTCATGTCCATCAACACCAGGTTCGGTCGGACTGCAGCGCACTGGTCGATCGCCGAGTGCCCGTTCGTCGCCTCGCCGACCACTTCGATGCTGTCGTGGAGCGAGATGATCGTGCGCAAGCCGGTGCGCACGACCTCGTGGTCGTCGACGATGAGGACGCGAACGGTTGAGTTGGACGTCATCGATCGCAGGTCCCGTTTTGAGGTGTCCACGCGACCGTCACCGAGGTGCCGGCGCTCGGGCTGCTGACCACAGCGAGGTCTGCTCCGATCGCGGCGGCGCGCTCTTGCATGATGCGCAGGCCCATGGTGCCGTTGGTGGGCGTGTCTGTATCGAAGCCGACCCCGTCGTCTCTCACGAGGAGACGGACCTCATCGTGGTCTCCGGCCAGGTTGACCGTGAGGTCGTTCGCGTCGGCGTGCTTGACGACGTTGTTCGTCGCCTCCTGGGTGATGCGGTAGAACGCAAGGCGGACGTCTTCGGGCAGATCGCCGTCGAACGCCGTGTGCGCCTTCGTCGAGATGCCATAGCGCACACCGATACCGTCGGCGAGCTGGCTGACGAGTGTGCCGAGGTCGGTATCGGCGATGGAGTCTGGGCGCAACTCACGAAGCAGCACCCGCATTTCGGCGATGCCACCACGGGCAAGGCGCCGCACTTCGTCGGTGGCCTTGGCGCCAGCCTCGGGATCGGTGCGCCACAGCCGGCCGAGGGTCCCGGCGAGGAGGTTGATCGAGAACAGCACCTGTGTGACGGCGTCGTGGAGTTCGCGCGCCAGCCGGTTGCGTTCGGCAACGGCTGCGTCGTTGGTGGCCCGGGCCACCAGCTGTGTCTGGGCGGCTTCGAGACGCGCCGTGCGGTCCGCAACCTCGCTCTCGAGCCCCGCCTGGAGCGCGCTCAGCTCGTGTTCGGTTCTGATCGCCCGATCGGCGGTGTCCACAGCCATGGTGACCACGAACCCGAAGAAGCCGAAGCTGTACAGATACACGAAGTCGATGATCTTGTTCACAACGAAGACGTCGCCAACGACCATGGCGATGAACCAGCCGACGCCGATGCCGAGGACCACTGCGCTGCGCGTTCGGCCGCGCCGAACGAGGAGCACGGTGGCCCACACGACGTAGATGAGGAACGCAACTTGACTCACGACCACCAGCGGCACCAGGAGGGCGCCTGATGCCTCCACCGTCTGGACCGTCTCACCCCACGGCAACGTGACGGTCGATACTTCGACTGGCGGAGCGATCAGCAGGTCCTCGGGCAGGACCAGGGAGGCGAGGCCGACCACGGCCCACGCCCCGCTCACCCCGTAGACCGACAGCCGCGGCCCGATGTCGGCGTACGCCGCCACGTACCACACCAGCAGTGAGTAACCCAACGAGGCAAACACTGCCGTGAATCGGCCGGCCGCCAAGAGGCCGGCGACATCCGATGCGAGGTACCCCGCCCGCACCGCGAGCGCCCAACCTGCGTACGCCATGGCGAACAAGCCGAACAAGACGTTGAGCCGTCGGTCGACGGTTCGACGCATCGAAACGAACAGGTAGAGAAGTCCAACACCGGCGGACATACCGCCGAGGAAAACCAATGAAGTGGTGAAGTAGCTCAGTATCGTCCCCGGTGCCGTGTGGGCCGGCAGATGGAGCTGGAACAACAAGGTCGCGCCCACTGCGATGCGATGACGCCGACCGGCGCCACCGTGCCTGCACTGATTGTAGATGAGTGGCGCACCGAGGTGCTCTGCCGCCGGGCCGATCGGCGACGACCTGTTCCCGATCCCGCCGGAACACTCACCGGCCTGAGTCGTCCTCGGTGCGCGCTGCTCTCTCCCGCAGGCCCACCGAACCGCAACGACAGGTGCAGGGAAACGCGTGCCGTCGGGGTGACACCGACGGGACCCAGAGTGGTGTGCAGGCCCGGACTGCG
>JAOTZB010000082.1 GCA_029861625.1 Acidimicrobiia bacterium | reverse complement strand
GGATGGATGTAGAGCTGTTGCGTGGCCATCTGGTCGACCGTGAGGCCGAACTTCATGCCCTGGATGAGCTGCTGGATCAGCGTGGATGCCTGCGGGCCGATGATGTGTGCTCCGAGCAACAGCCGGGTGGCCGGATCGGCGAGGACCTTGCAGAACCCCGTCTCGTCCTCCATCGCCCAGCCGTATGCGGTTGCACCGTAGGGCTGGATGCTGCGGCGGTACGCGCGGCCCGACTCGATCAGCTCGTGCTCGGTTACGCCGACCCCGGCAATCTGCGGTGAACCGAAGATGGCGTGGGGGGTGGGGTCGAGGTCGACCTCGACCCGCTCGTCGGGATGCACGAGATTGTGCGACACCACCCTGGCCTCGGCATTGGCCGTGTGTTTGAGCTGATCGGGATTCACGATGTCGCCGAGTGCCCAGATGCCCGAGACGTTCGTCTCGAGCGCGGCGTCGGTGATCACGTAGCCGTCGTCGTCGAGTGTGACACCAGCGGTCTCGACTCCCAGCTGCGCGCCGTTGGGAATCCGTCCCGTGGCGACAAGGATGGCATCGGCGTGCACGGTGCTCGGGCTCCCTTCCACGGTCAGGTCGATCCGGATGCCGTCGTCATCGGTGCTGCACCGGTCGACAGCCGCATCGAGGGTGACCTCGAATCTTTTCGAGGCGATCTCGGTGAAGCGTGCGCTGATGTCGTCGTCCTCGAACCGGAGGAGCCGGCTGGTGCGGTTCACGAGCGTCACCGAGCTGCCGAGGCCGTCGAACACGTGCGCCATCTCGGCGGCGATGTATCCGCCGCCCATGATGACGAGCCGCGGCGGCGGTGCGTCGACCCGCATGATGTTGTCGGATGTGTAGTAGCCGACGTCGTCCAGCCCCGGGACGGGTGGGATGAATGGGCGGGCGCCCGCGGCCAGGACGATCTGGGGTGCGGTCAGCTCGACATCGCCGATCTGGAGGATCTTCGGTCCGGTGAATCGTGCGTCGCCCCTGAAGACGGTCACGTTGTCGAGACCGACCCGGTAGTCCTCTCCGCCCTGTGCGATCGGGTCGATGCGTCCGAAGACCCGCTCGACGATCTCGGCCCATCGCACGCCATCGACCGACAGATCGACACCGAGCTTGTCGGCGTGGCGGGCATGTTCCACCTGGTCGGCTGCGTAGACGAACATCTTCGACGGGATGCAGCCTCGATTGAGGCAGGTGCCGCCGAAGACGTCGCGCTCGACCATGGCGACGTTCCAGCCGTCGAAGTCCGGCGTGAGGATGCTGTTCCCGCTGCCAGTACCGATGATGATGAGATCGAAGCTGTGCACCGCCGAAGCGTACCGACGACCTCGGCGCTAGTCGGCCCGAAGCTCTCCGATCATGGCGCCGCCAACCGCGCGCCGATCTCGCGGAGCTGCCTCGTGCCCGCGCCCAGCGACGTCGTGAGGTGCTTGTTCCACAGGGTGTATCGATGGAGCGGGTACTCGACGCTCACGCCCATGCCACCGTGACAGTGCTGGCTGGCGTGTGCGACAGCAGATGCCCGTTCCGACGCCCACCACTTCGCGATACTGACCTCCTCGGTCGCGTCGACTCCGTGGGAGAGCCGCCACAACGCTGAGTAGGTCGTGAGCCGAATCCCGGCGACGTTGATGTACTGATCGGCAAGTCGCTGCGTGACCGCCTGGAAGGTTGCGACGGGCCGGCCGAATTGCTGCCGCTCGGTCGTGTACTCGGCGGTCAGCTTCAGTGCCGCCTCGGTCACGCCGAGCTGGATGGCGCAGAGCCCGGCCCGCATGCGCTCGACGAGCCAGCCGACCGCGCCGTCGGCCGATGTGACCTCGACACACGGCGCGTGGGCCATGTCGACCTGCCAGACCGGCTCGAGTCGGCTCGAGAGACCCTCGGTGAGCATCACCCCCGCGTCCCCGGGTTGGACGAGGTAGAGACCGGAGCGGCCATCGGCGACGGCGCTCACGAGCATGTGATCGGCAAGGTCGGCGTACTCGACCACGATCTTCTGCCCGGTGATCGCACCGTCGGACACCTCGGCCGCCGGCGTCGCCAGATCGTCGTCGAGGTACTCCTGGACCGCGATGGTCAGGATGGTCGAGCCATCGCAGACACCAGGCAGGATGTCCGATGCCAGAGACTCCCCGCCGAGCTCGGCGATGGCGGCGGCGGCGAGCGTCGTCGGCAACAAGGGGATCGGGGCCACCGTCGCGCCCTGGGCCCGCAGGAGCTGACCGAGCGAGACGAGGTCGGCACCACTGCCACCATGGCTTTCGTCGATCGCCACGCCGATCAGACCGGACGCGGCGAGTGCGGCCCAGGCGTCTCGGTCGAACCACTCGTCGCCGGCCTCGATCTCGGCCAGGCGCTCCATCGTGATCTTGTCGGTGAGGATCTGGGTGGCGAGATCGGAGACTGCTTGCTCTCGCTCGTCGAGCGTGAAGTCCACCGTCACTTCCTCCGCTTCTCGCGGGGAAGGCCGAGACCGACCATCCCGATGATGTCGCGCTGCACCTCGTTGGTCCCGCCACCGAAGGTCAGCACCCAGACGCTGCGGTACGCCGACTCGATGTTGGCGGCAATCTCGGCGCCGGGCGAACCGGCCCGCAGATGGCCGGTGGCCCCGATGACTTCGGTGAGCGCGAGGTAGATCTCGTGCATCGACTCGGAGCCGTGCACCTTCACCGCGGAAGCGTCCGCCGGCGACAGCTTGCCCTTGGCGGTGTCGTCGGCGACCTTCCAGTTCACGAGCTCGAGGAATCGAACCTTCACGCGGCATTCGGCGAGCTTGATCTGGACCCACTCATGATCGATCACCCGGGCGCCGTCGGCGGTCGATGTCGTCTTGGCCCACTCGATGACCTGTTCCAGCTGCTTGGCCAGGCGGCCGGCCGCGAACAGCGACACGCGCTCGTGGTTGAGCTGGTTCGTGATCAGGCTCCAGCCGCCGTTGAGCTCCCCGACGATGGCCGAATCGGGTACCCGCACGTCGTCGTAGAACGTGGCGGTGGTGTCGGCCGGTCCGAACGTCTTGAACGGCTGGATCGAGAATCCGGGCGAGTCGGTCGGCACCAGGAACATCGTGATGCCGCGATGGGGCTTGGCGTCGGGGTCGGTCCGGGCTGCCAGCCAGATGTAGTCGGCGTTGTAGGCGAGGCTGGTGTACAGCTTCTGACCGTTGATGACCCACTCGTCGCCGTCTTTGACCGCTCGGGTCTTCAGCGACGCCAGATCGGTTCCGGCGTCGGGCTCGGAGTAGCCGATCGAGAAGTGGAGGTCGCCGGCGAGGATGCGCGGCAGCAGCTCGGCTTTCTGCTCCGGCGTTCCGAACTGGCGCAACGTCGGTCCGACGGTGTTCGTGGTGAGGAACGGGATCGGGCACCCCGCGGCCTGCGACTCGTTGAAGAAGATGTACTGCTCGATCGGCGTGAGCCCCTTCCCGCCGTATTCGACGGGCCAGCCGACACCGAGCATGCCGTCGCTGCCTATCTTCCGTATGAGCTTCTTGTACTCGAGGTTCTCGGCGAACTCTGCGCTCCCGGTCCTGGCCTTCACCTCCGGGGTCATCAGCGTGGTGAAGTACTCGCGGAGCTCGTCCTGGAGCGTGCGCTGCTCGTCGGTGAGATCGATGAACACCTGTTGATCCTCAGCGCTGGGTGCCGACGAGGAGATCCTTGAACGGCACGTTCTTGTCGACCGACGGTTCCTTCGGCAGGCCGAGGACCCGTTCCCCGATGATGTTCCGCTGTACCTCGTTCGTGCCTCCGGCGATCGCCATGGCCGGAGCGGACAGGAACGCCATCACGAACGTCTCGGCGGAGTCGTCGTCGGCCGGCCAGGCGGTCGCTCCGGCGCCGATCACCTCGAGAATGAGCTCGGTGGTGTCCTTGGCCAGTGCCGCGGTCGCCAGCTTGGCAATGGAGCCCTCGGGCCCAGGCGCACGGCCGGCATCGGCCGCCGCCCGGATGCGCATGCCGATGAACGTGAGCAGGCGTTCCCGGATGTAGAGGTCCGCGAGGGCATTGCGGACCACCGGGTCGTCGCCTCGGTCGTGCTCGCGGGCCAGCTCGGCGATGCGCTTCGCTCCCGGCCGGGCACCGCCACCTCCGCTGACGCCACCTGCTCCGAGCGCGACCCGTTCATACATCAACATGGCGATGGCCACCGACCAGCCCATGTTGAGCTCGCCGACGAGCCAGTCGGCCGGGATGCGGGTGTCGGTCAGGAACACCTCGTTGAAGTGCGCATCGCCGGTGATCTGGCGGAGGGGGCGGATCTCGACTCCCGGCGCCGACAGGTCGACCTTGAACATCGACAAGCCGCGGTGTTTCGGCTGTTCCGGGTCGGTCCGCGCCACGACCAGGCCGTAATCGCAGTACTGGGCGCCCGATGTCCAGACCTTCTGGCCGTTCAGCACCCACTGGTCGCCGTCGCGCTCGGCTCTCATCTGGAGACTCGCGACATCCGAACCGGCGCCGGGTTCGGAGAACATCTGGCACCAGATCTCCTCGGCCCGGATGATCTTCTCCAGATGTTCCGACTTCTGCTCGTCGGTCCCGAAGTCGTTGAGCACGGGAAGACACATGCCGTGGCTGATCGCCAGGGGGAAGACCGGCAGCCGATAGGCCGCCGATTCCTTGTGGTAGATCTCCTGGAACGACTTGTCGAGGCCACCGCCCCCGATCTCGGCCGGATAGGTGATGGCGGCAAGCCCGGCGTCGTGGAGCGCGGCCTGGAACGTCTTGGCCCGCCGGACCGAGTCGGCCTCGTCGATGTCGTCGTCGACGGTCGCGCCCCTGGGAACCGCCAGCGGATGCTCTTCGAGAAAGACACGGACCCGGGACCTGAACTCGGAATGATCGGGTGGGCCCGTGGCGGTTTCCAATGGGGACTGAGCGGTGTCGGCCATGGGCGCAAGGTAGCTCCGCCCACCGCTCCGGGTCAGATTCGGACCGCCGAGTGATCAGGTTCGGGTGAAGTTCGGCGTCCGCTTCTCGGCGAACGCCTTCGGGCCCTCCTTGGCATCGTTGCTCGCGAACACCGCCCAGCCGTAGTCGTACTCGTGGGCCAGGGCCTCAGCTTCGGTCATGCCGTCGGTCTCGTGGAGCGTGCGGAGGATTGCCTCGACGGCGAGTGGTCCGTTCGACGCGATGGTCGCGGCGATGTCCCGGGCCCGCGCCAGCGCGTCGCCATCGGGCACGACGTGGCCGATGAGGCCGATGTCGGCGGCTTCCTGCGCCGTGAGGTGTCGGCCGGTCAGGAGGATCTCGGCGGCGTGGGTGTACGGGATCTGGCGCCGGAGCCGGACCGCGGAGCCGCCCATCGGGTACAGCGACCATCGGGCCTCGGACACACCGAAGCGGGCGCTCTCGCCGGCGATGCGGATCTCGGTGGCCTGGAGGATCTCGGTGCCCCCGGCGATCGCGACACCCTCGACCGCGGCGATGATCGGAACGCTCGGACGCCAGGAGCGGAGCAGCGCCTTCCAGTGCAGGTCGGGATCCGCGTCCATTCGGGCCCGGGTGTCGATCTCGGTGTCGGTGTCGGCCGAGTCGCCCGACATGGCCCGGAGATCGGCGCCGCTGCAGAAGTTCCCGCCGGCTCCGGTGAGGATGATCACGCGGATGTCGTCGTTCTCGGATGCCTCGACCATGGCGTCGTACAGACGAACCAACATCGCGCCCGAGATTGCGTTGTAGCGCTCCGGCCGATGGAGCGTGATCGTCATCACGTGGTCGGCGACATCGACGATGGCATCGGGCATCTGGGGTCCCCCTAGTCTCGGTACTCGTCGAGCGGCACGCACGAACAGACGAGATGTTTGTCGCCGTAGGCACCGTCGATTCGACCGACAGGCGGCCAGTACCGGTCGGTCCTCGGTCCGTCGGTCGGGAACGCGGCCTGATCGCGAGGGTACGCGCGGTCCCAGTCGTCGGTTGCGACATCGGCGGCGGTATGGGGCGCGTGACGCAAGGCACTGGCTTCGAGATCGATCGCGCCGGCGGCGATCGCGGCGATCTCGCCCCGGATCGCGATCATCGCATCGCAGAACCGGTCGAGCTCTCGGAGGCCCTCCGACTCGGTCGGTTCGACCATGAACGTCCCCGGGACCGGGAACGACATCGTCGGTGCGTGGAAGCCGTAGTCGATGAGTCGCTTCGCGACATCGTCGACCGTGACGCCGGCCTCGTCCTTGATCGGCCGAAGGTCGAGAATGCACTCGTGCGCCACTCGGTCGCCCTGGCCCCGGTACAACACGGGGTAGTGCTCGCCCAGTCGGGCCGCGATGTAGTTCGCGCCGAGGATCGCCACCGCCGTGGCCCTGGTGAGTCCCTCTGCACCCATCAGCTTCACGTATGCCCACGAGATCGGCAGGATGCCGGCGGAGCCCCACGGCGCCGCCGAGACCGGCCCGGGACTCGTCGACGGTCCTGCCTCGTCGACCAGCGGGTGATTCGGCAGGTAGGGCGCGAGATGCGCCCGGCAGGCCACCGGGCCGACGCCCGGGCCGCCCCCGCCGTGGGGGATACAGAACGTCTTGTGCAGGTTGAGATGGGAGACGTCGGCGCCGAACCGACCCGGCTTCGCCACACCGACCATCGCGTTGAGATTGGCGCCGTCGAGATAGACCTGGCCGCCGTGATCGTGGACCATCGCGCAGACATCGGTGATTTGTTGCTCGAACACGCCGTGGGTCGACGGGTAGGTCACCATGATCGCCGCGAGGGCATCGCTGTGTTCGGCGGCCTTCCGCTCGAGATCATCGATGTCGATGTTGCCGTCGTCATCGGTGTCGACGACGACGACACGCATGCCCGCCATCACCGCGCTCGCAGCGTTCGTGCCGTGGGCCGATGCCGGTATGAGACAGATGGTCCTGCCGTCGTCGCCCCGATCGCGATGATAGGAGCGGATCGCCAGCAGCCCGGCGAGCTCACCCTGGGATCCGGCATTCGGCTGCAACGACACGGCGTCGTACCCGGTTATCTCGACCAGCGCTCGTTCCAGGCCGTCGATCAGCTCGAGATAACCGGCCGCCTGGTCGAGCGGCGCGAACGGGTGGATACGGCTGAAGCCCGGCCAGGTGATCGGCTCCATCTCGACCGCGGCGTTGAGCTTCATGGTGCACGAGCCGAGCGGGATCATCGACCGGTCGAGCGCGAGGTCGCGCTGGGCGAGTCGCCGTACGTAACGGACCATCTCGGTCTCGGAGCGATGCTCGTGGAAGACGGGGTGTTCGAGGTAGGGCGTGGCACGGCGCTGCTCGGCGGGGATCGACGGGGGAGCGGTCGCGTCGAGCGATTCGACATCGTCGTCGACATCGAAGGCCGCGAGCACGTCGGTGACCGTCTCGATGACCGACGTCTCGTCGAATGCGACCGCGACGGTGTCGTCGTCGACACGTCGGAGGTTGATGCCGCGCTCGCGTGCGGTGGCGATGACCGCGTCGGATCGCCCGGGGACGATCGCCGAGACGGTGTCGAAGAACGAGTCGTCAACGAGCTGGATCCCGGCACGCCGGAGCCCGTTGGCACACGCCGTCGCCAGGCGGTTCGTGCGCCGCGCGATGCGGGCGAGGCCGTCGGGACCGTGCCAGACCGCGTACATGCTGGCGATGACTGCGAGGAGGACCTGGGCGGTGCAGATGTTGCTCGTGGCCTTCTCCCTGCGGATGTGCTGTTCGCGTGTCTGCAGCGCCAGTCGCAGCGCCGGCCGTTGCTCGTCGTCGATCGACACGCCGACGAGCCGGCCGGGGATCGATCGCCGGTACTCCTCACGGGTGGCGAGGAATCCGGCGTGGGGACCGCCGAATCCGAGCGGCACGCCGAATCGTTGCGCCGAGCCGACCACCGCATCGACGCCGGCACCACCGGGTGACTCGATCAGCGTGAGAGCGAGCAGATCGGTGGTCGCGGCGACGAGGGCGCCCGCATCGTGGGCCGCCGAGACGATCTGCTCGAGGTCGCGGATGCCGCCGAGGGTTGCGAACTGGGCGACGAGCACGCCGAACGTGTCCTCGGGCAGGGGCGCGGCCGGGTCGGTCACGATCACATCGAGATCGAGCGGTTCGGCGCGGGTCCGGATGACGGCGATGGTCTGGGGATGGCAGCGGTCGTCGACGACGAACACCGAGCCGGCGCTGGTCTTGTTGACCCGCCGGAGCAACGTCATGGCCTCGGCGGCCGCGGTGGCTTCGTCGAGCATCGACGCATTCGTGAGCTCACGTCCGGTGAGGTCGCTCACCATGGTCTGGAAGTTCAGGAGTGCTTCGAGGCGACCCTGGGAGATCTCGGGCTGATAGGGGGTGTAGGCCGTGTACCACGACGGATTCTCGAGGAGGTTCCGAACCAGCACGGGTGGCGTGACGGTGTCGTGATACCCGAGGCCGATCAGCGACGTCATGACCTCGTTGGCGCCGGCGAGCCGGCCAAGCTCGGCGAGCACATCCTGCTCACGCCGGGCCGGCTCCATCGTCAGCGGATCAGCCGAGCGAATGCTCGCGGGGACGGCGGAGTCGATGAGGTCGTCGAGGCTTGTGGCACCGATGGCCGACAGCATCGTCGCGACGTCGTCGGCATCGGGCCCGATGTGGCGAGCGACGAACTCGTCGTTCGCGAAGAGCTCGTCGAGTGTTGGGCGGTCGGTCATGGGTACTCCGTTGGCGACGGGCGGACGAACGACCACACTGTGGCCGGTCCCCCTCTGTCGCCGGTACCTGAGAGATTGACCGGGCCGAGACCCGGCGTACCCCTTCGGTGAGCGCTCGAAGCGCTGCTCTCCAGAGTTGCCTCACGCTGCGGTCCGGATGCCTGAGAGTTTCCGGGGACGGTTGCTCCTTCGGCGGCCGCCCCGGAGGGGTGGCTCTCTCCCGCAGCGCTCGATGGCGTGTGAGCCCAACCTAGCGCGGCGTCGGGCCCGCAGTGCGACGATGGCGGCTCAGGGCGCGACCGCCGCACCGTCGGTGAGCCCGTACCGCTCGAACGGGCCCCAGAACCCGTGTTCGTACAGGCCGTGGCCGACCAGGCCGTCGTAGCTGAACCGGCCGACGTGGTCGACGAGGACGTACTGGCCCAGGCCCTTGATCTCGTCGACTGCGAAGTCTCGACCCTGCACGACGAGCTCGGGGCCGTGGTACATACCGTGGCGCCAGTCGTCGTCGGCGCCGTAGCCGGTGCCGATCGCCACGTAGTTCGCCAGCAGGGGAGTGCACTCGATCTCGATCCCGGCCTCGGGCATTCGGAGCGTCGACCCGGCCAGGAGCCGTGTTCCCGAGACGAACCGGTGCTCGTGTTCCGGCCGTCCGAGCCACTCGTGACCGCGGGCAGGGTCGGACCAGACCCGCACCGCTTCTTCGAGCTGCCGGATTCCCGTGTCGGTCTCGTTGAGCATGTAGAAGATCGCGTGGTCGTCGAACTGCATCGGGAAGTAGTTCCACATCCCGCTCATGACGTTCACGCCCTGCCGGATGGCGTCGGGTTCGCGTTCACCGACCGGGCGGACTCCCCACGAGCGGTCACGGGTTCCCATCCATCGGTCGGGCGTCACGTCGACGGTCGTGTCGCCGTAGGTCAGCGAGCCGGCCCAGCGACCGACCTGGGCGAAGCGTTGGGTGTCGAAGACGACTCGACCCTCGCTGCGCAGGTACTGGCGCGGTTCCTCGAAGGCCGGGATGGCGGCTTCCCACCGGACATCCATCGCGACGCCGTGATCGTTGTCCTCGCACAGGACGCGCAGCGAGCGAAGCGGCTCGATGATCTCGACACGGATGGGACCGACGGCCGTGTCGGCCCGGTCACCGATCGGCCGCGACGCCCGGACGACCCGGTGGCGCTCGACATCGCCGACGGCCACGAACGCGTCGGTCACCCCGAGGTTCGGATACTGCCCGAGGCCGAAGATGGCGAACACCTGGCCGTCGGAACCGTGCATGTTGAAGTAGTACCGGTCGTAGAAGTTCCGATCGCTCGTCGCGGGATGGGCGACGTACTCGGCCGCCTGGTGGACGGGATAGTCGTCCCACGACGAGATCGATGGCATGGGTGGGTCCCCCTGTTCTCCTCCATCGGGCGGTGCCGACCCTACATCTGCAAAGCTGACCGGGTGTCAGATCGATCGACAGCCGACCGAGCGGCGGTCGGGGCGAACGGATCCTCGGGTCCCGGGCTCGTCGCCGGCCGCGTCGCTCTCGTGACCGGCGGGGCGAGCGGAATCGGTCGTGCGACCGCGCTCACGATGGCCAGGGAAGGAGCGGCGGTGCTCGTGGTCGACCTCGACGAGGTTGCGATCGACTCGACGGTCGACGAGATCGCGGGAGCCGGAGGCGAGGCCGCGGGATACCGCGCCGACGTCACCGACGAGGCGGCCGTGATGGCCATGGTCCACCAGGCCGTGGACCGTTGGGGCCGACTCGACATCGCCCACAACAACGCAGGCATCAACGATCGATCGCAGCCGTTCCACGAGCTCGACCTCGCCGACTGGAACCGCATGATCGCCGTGAACCTCACGTCGGTCTTCTTGTCGATGAAGCACGAGATCGCACAGATGCTCGCCCAGGGCGGTGGAGCCATCGTGAACACCTCCTCGGGAGCGGGGCTCGTGGCGGCTCCCGGTCTGCCCCACTACACGGCAGCCAAACACGGTGTGCTCGGGCTCACGAAGGCGGCTGCGCAGGAGCTCAACGGCTCCTCGATCCGTGTCAACGCCGTGCTCCCGGGAATGACCGACACGCCGATGATCCGGCAATGGCTGGCGGAGAACCCCGAGATCGCCGGGGTCGTGCAGTCGATGATGCCCGGCGGCAAGCTCGGGTTGGCCGAGGAGGTCGCAGAGGCAGTCGTGTGGTTGTGTTCCGATCACGCGTCGTGGGTCTCGGGGGAGTCGATGGTGGTCGATGGAGGTGGGATCTGCCGATGAGCGAGCCGACCGGCAAGAACCGGGTCCCAGCCGTCGAGGGGCTCTTCACGATCGACGACCCGCCCCACCTGCTCGGTGGCAAGGTCCCGGGGCGGGAGAGCTACTTCTTCCCGATGCAGCTCGCCGGTGGCGACCCCGTCGCCGGGTCCGGCGAGCTCGACGAGGTCCTGTTGTCCCGCACCGGCCGAATCTGGTCGTACACCAACAGCGCGTATCCGCCACCACCGCCCTATGTGGTCACCACCGAGCCGTTCGTACCCGTCACGATCGCGGCCGTCGAGCTCGACCACGAGAAGATGGTGGTGCTCGGCCAGGTCGTCGACGGCTACACCGTCGACGACCTGCGGATCGGGATGGAGGTCGAGCTGGTCGTGGACACGCTCTACCGCGACGACGACAACGAGTACCTCGTGTGGAAGTGGGCGCCCGTCACCGCGTCCGATGCGGCGACCGGCGAACGAGACACCTATGAACGGGACACCTCTGAACGGGGCATGGATGAGACGGAGAACCGTTGATGGATGAGATCGCAGTCCTGGGTGTGGGGATGCACCCGTGGGGGAAGTGGGGTCGGAACTTCGCCGAGTACGGCCTCGTTGCGGCCCGGGCGGCGCTGGCCGACGCCGAGGTGGCGTGGACCGATGTCGGATTCGTGTCCGGCGCGCTCACCGTTCGCTGCGGCTACCCGGGGTATGTTGCCGGCTCGACCTTCGCGAACGCGCTCGGGTTCACGGGTGCGGAGGTGGCCAGCTCGTATGCCGCCTGTGCGTCGGGCGCCACGGCGTTGAGCGTCGCCAGGGGTCAGATCCTGTCCGGGGCGTCCGACGTAGCGATCGTCATCGGCGCCGACACGACGCCGAAGGGTTTCCTCGCTCCCAACGAGGGTCGCCGGCCCGACGACGCCGACTGGCTCCGTTTCCATCTCGTGGGCGCGACGAACCCCGTGTACTTCGCCATGCATGCTCGTCGTCGCATCGAGCACTACGGGGCCACGACCGATGATTTCGCGCTGGTCAAGGTGAAGAACTCCCAGCACGCCGTCTCGAATCCCAACGCACGTTTCACCAAGGAGTTCTCCCTCGACGATGTGCGGGCGTCCCCGGTCGTGTCCGATCCGCTACGCCTGCTCGAGATCTGTGCGACCAGCGACGGGGGCGCGGCGCTGGTCGTGTCGAGCATGGAGTACGCACGCGCCCACGGTCACCGCGACCCGGTTCGGGTGGCCGGAATATCGCTCGTCACGCCGACATATCCCGACACGGTCCTCGATCTGCCCTATCTTGCGTCGAATTCGGCGGGCACCGACCCGCGGCCCGAGCTGGGGTTCAAGGAGTCCATCGCGGCCCGTGTCTACGATCAGGCCGGAATCGGCCCCGACGAGGTCGACGTGGCCGAGGTGTACGACCTGTCGTCGGCTCTCGAGCTGGACTGGTACGAACACATGCAGTTCTGTGACGAGGGCGAGGCCGAGAAGCTGCTCCGCGACGGCGTGACCAGCATCGGTGGGCGCCTACCCGTGAATCCGAGCGGTGGTCTCGGTGCGTTCGGCGAGGCGGTCCCGGCCCAGGCCATCGCCCAGGTGTGCGAGCTCACCTGGCAGCTGCGGGGTCAAGCCGCCGGCCGTCAGGTCGAGGGCGCCAGGGTCGGGGTCACGGCCAACCAGGGGCTGTTCGGCCATGGCTCCTCGGTGCTGGTGCGGCGCTGATGGCC
>JAOTZB010000028.1 GCA_029861625.1 Acidimicrobiia bacterium | reverse complement strand
ATCTCGACATCACCGGCGGCATTGCCGAGGTCGTGCTCGATAATCCTCCCGTCAACGCGCTCGGCATCGCCGACACCTACCGTCTGGCCGAGGTCTTCGACGGATTCCGCAGCAACGACGATGTCCGCGTGGCGATTCTCACCGCGACCGGGAAGGGTTTCTGTGCCGGCGTCGACATCAAGGAGCTCCAGGCGCTCGGCGATCACGAGGGCATCCTCGGAGCCAATGACTCGTGTTTCGAAGCGTTCAGGGCGGTGTACGAGGCCGCAGTGCCCGTCATCGCCGCCGTGAACGACTACTGCCTCGGTAGCGGCATCGGCCTGGTCGGCAATGCCGACATGGTCATCGCGGCCGAACGGGCGACGTTCGGTCTCCCCGAGGTCGACAACGGCGCGTTGGGCGCCGCCACTCATCTCTCTCGTCTCGTCCCGGCCCAACGGGCCCGGCACATGCTCTACACGTGCGAGACCGCTACCGCGGCCGAGCTGCTCGGCTACGGGACCGTCCTACGAGTCGTCGACGACGCCGGGCTGATGCCGACCGCACGGGCGACGGCCGCAACGATCGCGGCGAAACCGGCCCGGACCATTCGCGCCGCGAAACGATCGATGAACGGGATCGACCCCGTCGACGTGAACCGCAGCTACCGCTACGAGCAGGGGTTCACATTCGAGCTGAACCTCGCCGGTGAGGGCGATCGGGCCCGTGATGCGTTCCTCGAGGGCGAGCGCGGCACCGACTGAGCCCGAGCTCGTGTTGGTGCCATCCACTCGATGGTGACGGCCGGTCCCGGTCAGATCCGGAGCGCCATCGCGGCGCGGGCCCGGTCGGGTAGGACCCGCAGCAGGGTGGCGGCGATACGGGCGTCGGGGCCCACGAGGTATCGGCTCTTCGGCCACCGCCTGGTGAGTGCGTGTTCGACCGCGGTCGCGACGCGGTCGGCGGGTACGGCATGTGCCGCGCTGGAGAGCAGATTCTGCTCGACCTTGTCGAGGATCGTGTCGTAGCGAGCTCGCCCGACGGGCGGTAGCGACTCGCGGACCCCAGCGGCCTGTTCGCTGGCCTTGTCCCAGATCGGTGTGGCGACCGCGCCGGGCTCGATCAACGCGACCCTGATACCGGCGCCGTGGAGCTCGGATCGGAGTGACTCGGTCAGTGCCGCGAGGGCATGTTTCGAGGAGGCATACGGGCCGAGGACCGGTGACGAGATGCGGCCTGCGATCGAGCCGATCATCGCGATTCGCCCGTGGGCCCGCCGAAGAGGCTCGCGGGCCGCCTGCACCATCCGGACCGGCCCGATGACGTTCACCTCGAGCTGTTGACGGAGGACCTCGATCGGGACGTACTCGATCGGGCCGCCGACGCCGATGCCTGCGTTGTTCACGAGCCCGTCGAGACCGTTCGGACCGAGCCTTTCATCGAGCGAACGACCGAGGTCGGCGACCTGTTCGTCGTCGGTGACGTCGAGGAGCACCGGTTCGAGCCGGCTCGACGTGCCGGCCCGGAGGAGCTCGCCGGCATCGGGTGTTCGGACGCCGGCGAAGACCCGCCAGCCGGCGAGGTCGAGCCGGCGCGCGCATGCCTCACCGATGCCGGTGGATGCGCCGGTGATGAGGACTGTCCGTTCGCGGGTCACGGGACGACGGTAGCGGTCGCCGTCGCCGGCGGAGCCGACCGGTCAGCGGAGGCGCAGCTCGCGTACCGGCGGGAGCCAGTCGACCGAGTCGGCCGGCGCCGGTTTCGCGAAGTGGAAGCCCTGGGCGAGATCGCAGCCGAGCTCCCTCGCCGCCTCGCGATCCTCTGCGTTCTCGATGCCCTCGGCGACCACCTGGAGGTCGAGCGCATGCCCGAGGTTGGCCACCGACTCGACGATGGCCGCCTGCCGCTTCGACAGCGCCACGCCGTTCACGAACGCCCTGTCGATCTTGAGGATGTCGACGGGAAGCTCCTGGAGGGACAGGAGCGATGACCAACCCGTCCCGAAGTCGTCGATTGCGATGCGAACCCCGAGCTCGTGCAGCTCGGCCAGGTACTGGGCCCCGTCATCGGGCCGGCCCGAGACGATCTCCTCGCTGACCTCGATGGTCAGCAACCGGGGCTCGAGCTCGTGGGTGGCCAAGTGGTTGGCGACCAGATCGACGAAGTCGGGCCCGAGCTGCGAAGTGGCGACGTTGACCGAGACGGTCAGGGGTTCGGCGAGGACACGATTCCACCGGGCCAGCTCGCCGATCGCCGCTCCGAGTACCCAGTTGCCGAGGCGGGCGAGCAGTTGGGTGCGGCTGGCGACGGGCACGAACTCGCTCGGGAGGAGCAGTCCGAGCCGGGGGTGCTGCCAGCGCACGAGCGCCTCGGCTCCGACGGGGTCACCGGTCAACAGATCGACCAGTACCTGATAGTGCAGGACGAGCTGGTCGTCACGGATGGCGTCGCTCAGGGTTCGCTCGAGCGCTCGGAGCCGGACCAGGTCGCGGCCGAGCGCGTCGTCGTAGACGACGAAACGGCCGGGCCCGAGCCCCTTGGCGCGGTACATGGCGGCGTCGGCCTTGGCGAGCAGTTCGCCGGTCTCGAGGAGGGAGTCGGTGGTCATCACGATGCCGATGCTGGCGCTGACCGAGGTGACCGACGCACTGATCGGGATCGGCTCCTCGATCGCCTCGAGAAGCCGATTGGCGACCGCGACGGCTGCGACCTCGTCGCGGATGCCGGGGCACCAGAGCGCGAACTCGTCACCACCGAGGCGGGCCACGACGTCACCCGGCCGACAGCTCAGTCGCAGTCGACGGGCGACCTCGACGAGCACTTGATCGCCGACATCGTGGCCGAAGCCGTCGTTGACCTGCTTGAATCCGTCGAGGTCGATCATCACGAGGGCATGCCCCATGCGATCGCCGGCGTGAGTGTCGCTGGCCACGCGTTCGACGAACGAGCTGCGGTTGGCCAGCTGGGTCAGGTCGTCGTGAGTCGCGCGGCGGAGCAGCTCGATCGTGGAGACCCCGACATCGGTCCTGCGCCGGATGGTGACCGCGGAGGTCCCGTCGGCATCGGCGCCGATCGTGAGGTCGACCTCCTCGTACTCGCCGGTGCCGGCGCGAGCGGTCGCAGCCCGCGACATTCCCGTGTTGCCGAGGAGCTGGCACAAGGATGGACCGTCGAGGGAGACGATCGTCGCGACGTCGTCGCCTCGGAGTGGCGAGCCGAACAGCACCCGAGCGGCGGCGTTCGCATACGCGATCGTCCCGTCTCGTTCGACCAGCAGGAGCGGGTCCGGTGACGTCTCGGCCGCAAGACTCGCCAGGTGCTCACCGCGTTCATCGAAATCGTTCGTGGTCAAGTGGGTCACTCCCGCCCTCCTTGTCCCGGAACGTACCACTCACGGTGAGACGATCTCACGTAAAGTGGTATGAACGACCCATCCCGGATGGGCAAATCGAGTCGCCGCGTGAGTCGCGCGGCCCAGTACGGTTTTGGCGATGACGAGATCGGGACACGACGGCGACCAGATGCGGGCAGCCATCGATGTCGGGACGAACTCCGTCCACCTGCTCGTGGCCAAGGTCGGCGCGGCCGGTGGATTCGAAGTGATAACGAGGGAGAAGGCATCCGTTCGTCTGGGCGCCGGGATGGGTGACCTGCGGCAGCTCTCTGTCGAGGCGATGGACCGCGGCGTCGAGGCGCTCGACCGCTTCCGGCAGGTCGCCGAGGCGCACGGCGCGCCGATCACGGCGGTCGCGACGAGCGCCGTGCGGGAGGCGGAGAACGGAGACGACTTCGTGCGCCGGGCTCGCATCGAGGCAGGCGTCGACGTCGGGGTCATATCCGGCATCGAGGAGGCCCGCCTCATCCACCTCGGGGTCGTCCAGGCCATCCCCGCCTTCGATCGTCAGCTGTTGGTCGTCGACATCGGAGGCGGGAGCACCGAACTGCTCGTGGGCCGGGCCGGTCGGATGCTCGACGCCCGGAGCACGAAGCTCGGCGCCATCCGGCTCACCGACCGTTTCTTCCCCGACGGGACGATCGCCAAGGGTGCCGTGAAGGAGTGCCGTCGCTACGTCATGTCGTTCCTCGAGCCGGTGGCGCAGACGATCCGTGCGCTCGGTTTCCAGCTCGCGGTCGGCTCCTCGGGGACGATCTCGACGCTGGCAGCACTGGCTCGGCGCGACGATCTCGGTATCGAGACGCGGAGCTTCAACAACGAGACGTTCACGCGGGCTCAGCTCGACACCGTCGTGGCCGAGCTGACCGCCGCCCGCACCGCGAAGGAACGGCGGCGCATCGCGGGAGTCGACGAACGTCGAGCCGACATCATCGTCGGCGGCGCGATCCTTCTGGAGAGCGTGTTCGAGCTGCTCGGAATCGACGAGATGGTCGTCTCGGACTACGCGCTCCGCGAAGGCGTTCTGCTCGACGCTATGCAGCAACGACACGGCGCCGACCTCCACCATCTCGCCGATATCCGGCGCGAGAGCGTGCTCCGCGTGGCCGAGAGCTTCCGCGAGGATGTCGTCCACGCCCAGCGTGCGACCGATCTCGCCCTGGTGCTGTTCGACGAGCTGGTGTCGTTGCACGGACTCGGGCTCGACGACCGGGACCTTCTCGAGGCCGCCGGGCTGTTGCACAACGTCGGGCTGTTCATCTCCCACGCCGCCCATCACAAACACAGCGAGTACGTGATCCGGAGCTCGGATCGACTGGTTGGCTTCACCCAACGCGAGATCGAGATCGTCGCCCAGGTCGCGCGCTATCACCGCAAGTCGGCGCCGAAACCGAGCCATCTGGCCTTTGCGGCGCTCTCGCCCGACGCACAACGCCGGGTTCGCATTCTTTCCGGGATCCTCCGGGTCGCCATCGCGCTCGATCGCACGAGGCAGGGCGCGGTCGACCACGTGCGGGCCACGGTCACCGACGGGAGGGTACTCATCGAGGTGTCACCCGGCCCTGGTGCGGACCTGGAGCTCGAGCTCTACACCGCGGTGGAGAGGTCGGGCCCGCTGGCCGCCTCGCTCGACTGTGTGGTCGAGATCGTCGAGGAGCCGGCCGAGTCCACTCAGGACTTCAGCGGATAGGTCGACGGCCGTTTTCAGTGCCCGCTCTTGTCGCCTGCTGCGACGGGCCGCTCGGGCCTCAGCCGGGCCGCCGGGCCTCAGCCGGGTGGATCGGCGTCGTCGTCGGTCGCTGCGTCGCCGTCCGGCGTCTCGCCCGTCGGCTCGTCGGTGGTGCTGTCGTCGAGCCGGGGCGGAGGACCGTCCGGGTACGGCCACGGATTGGGCAGACACCCGTCGAGATCGATGCTCTGCTGTTGCATCACGTCGGCGAGCTCGGCGCCGCCTGCGCAGGCAACGTGGCTGTGACCGAGGAGGTGCCCGAGCTCGTGGTTGACGACCCATTGCCGGTAGGTCTCGAGGTCGGAGGTCCAGCCCGCCGAGGCCGTCTCCCACCGGACAACGTTGATGGCGATGACGCCGGCGTTCGTGCACGAGAGCTGACCGATGGTCTGGAGGGGCTCACAAAGCTGATCGGTGGTGCTCGGCGAGGAGACCACCAGCTGGAACTCACCGCCTTCGGCTACACGTACGAGCACCGTGTCGGAGCCTGCAGGCCAGCTCCGCTCGTCGGACAGCACTTGGTCGACGAACTGCGCCAGCTCGGTCGCATCGACGCCGATCTCGTCTTCGACCGCAACGGAGAACTGGATCTCTCGGGTCGCGGTGAGCGGGTCCCCGAACGTCACGGGCCCGGTGAGTGCTCCCGTGAACGTGCCGGGCCCGTCAGCGGGGATGTCATCGACGGGCCGGGTCCCGATGCCGTCCGTCGGGGTCGGCTCGGCCTCCGGCGCCAGCGAGTCGGCGGCGTCTTCGACCTGCTCGGAGGCGGACGGTCCCGGAGCGATCGCGTCGCCGCGTGGCGCTGCTGCGGGTGGGTCGTCCCCCGATCCGCTCTGGAGGACGACCACGACCGCCACGGTCAGCGACAGCGCAACGAGGACGACGACGCGTCGCCAGTCCGATCGGGTCAGGTTCACGGATGCTCAGGATGGCAGGCGGAGCACAAAACGGCACCGCGCGGCCAGGCGCCATTGCCCCGAGCGGGACAGTCGGGGTCAGGCCGGGACGGCGACGAGCAGGTCGGCCACGAAGTCGCCGACCCCTTCGCGGAGGTGGTCCTGTTGGAGGGCAATGCCGTCGATGACGACTCCGCCGCGATCCTCGACGACCGACGCCAGCTTCTCGAGCGTCGCGCGAGGATTGAACTTGTAGGTGCAGAACACCGCGGCAGGTTTGCCATCGATCACGGGGAGCGCACCGATCTTGCCGGTGCCGGCCGGGCCGACGCCGACGACCACGAGGCCATGGACCCAGGTGCCCACGATGACCAGATCGGCAGCGGACAGCTCGTTGAGGTCGACCTCGTCGACGGGCCGCACCGTGACGTCGACATCGGCCGCCTTCATGGCGCTGGCGATGTGCTCGGCAGCCGTCTTGGTCCGACCTCGCGCTGTCTCGTAGAGGATGACGGCGTTCACGAGCCGAGTTCTAGCAGATTTCGGCTCCTCACTGGTCCGCCTCGGCGATCCGCATGTGGTGATGGATCACCTCGTCGACGATGAAGCGCAGGAACTTCTCGGAGAACTCCGGATCGAGGTCGGCTGATTCGGCTAGGAATCGCAGACGCGCGATCTGTTCCGCCTCGCGCTCCGGGTCGCTCGGGGGCAATCCCGTCGCCGCCTTGAAGGTGCCGACCTTCTTGGTGGTCTTGAACCGCTCGGCCAGCAAGAAGACGAGAGCGGCGTCGATGTTGTCGATGCTCTGGCGGTACTCGGCGAGTTGCGCGTCGGTCACGATTCTTCTCCCGGTCGGCCCATCGCCGGCGCTGCTGACGCTAGCGGCGCCACGGACGGTCGCGCTCGGGCTCAGCCGGCTCGGGTGGTGAGCGCAAGCCCGTTGTCGCGCATGATGGCACGGACCGCGGCGTCGTCGAACCCATCGAGATCGGCGACGAAGCTGAGCGGATCGGCCAGTCCTTCGGCGTGGGGATAATCGGAGCCGAACAAGATGTGGTCGGTCCCGACCATGCCGGCCAGACCGCCGATGTCGTCCTCGTAGTAGGGCGAGACGAAGACCTGCCGAGCGAACGTCTCACACGGGTCCTCGGCGAATGCGCTCCGGTGCTGGCCGTACGTCTTCGAGAGCTTCTCGAACAACGGTCGCACCCACGACGAACCGGTTTCGATCGTGGCCACGCGGATGTGGGGATTCGCGACCAGCACTCCCTCGGCCAGCAGGCTGGCGATGGCGTCGCTGATGGGGGAGAACGTGAGGAGCGCAGCGAGCGGGTCGTAGCGGAAGGACTCGAACTCGGCGCCGCGTCCCCAGTGGGTTTTCATGAAGCCGTAGCCCGAGTCACCCGAGTGCATCGCCACCGTGACGCCCGAGTCGTTGACCCGCCTCCAGAACGGCTCGTGGAGCGGATGACCCAAGGAACGGCGGCCCGACGCGCCATCGACGACTGACGTCGGTCGGATGTTGACGACCCGCACGTCGTTGGCCAGCGCCCAGTCGAGCTCGTCGATGGCCCAGTCGGGGTCGGCCAACGTGAGGTAGGCCGAGGCGAAGAGCCGCCCTCGATGAGCGAAGCCCCAGTCGTCCACGAGCCATCGGTTGAAGCCTCGGAATGCCGCGAGCATCGCTTCGAGATCGTGCTCCAGCGCCGCCTCCATGCCGACACCCAGGGTGGGGAACAAGAACGCCGACGCGAGCCCCTGGTTGTCCATGAGGGCGATGCGAGCGTCGCGATCGCGGTAGGCCGGGCTGATCGGCTCGAGCTCGCCGAAGGCCTGGCGCATGTCGGACACGGCCGTCTTGGCCCGGAAGTACTGGTCGAGCACGCCGGGTCTCGCCACCGGATCGAATGTCGGATTCGGGATGAAACGATTGACGCGGCCCGCGACGAGGAGCCGTCGTCGGCCGCCGATGTCGGCCCACTGCATGCAGCGCTTGTGCATCTCGGGGTCCACGTGACGGATGAATGCATCCTCGGCCTCGTAGTAGTGGTTGTCGGCGTCGAATGCCTCGAAGTCGATGGCGGTTCGATGATCGACCATGCCGGCCCCCTCAGCTAGAACGTGTTCTAGTTCCCGAGACTACTGCCCCGGTCCGCACGAGCGGACGAAAGTGGCCTTAGCGTGGAACCAGTTTCGCCCGCCCCCGTCCCACCCGGACCGGGCCGGCACCGACACCGAGGTCTCGAACGTGAACGACGAGCAACTCCTTGCCGAACTGGCGCCCACCGCCGAGGCCCTGGTCGAGCGGCACATCCAACAGGCCAAGGAGTGGTTCCCCCACGAGATCGTGCCGTGGGAACGAGGCCCGTCGGTCCAGCCCGATCGGGCCTGGGACCCCGACGAGTCGACGATCGACGAGCGGGTCCGCAGCGCCGTCATCGTCAACGTGTTGACCGAGGACAACCTGCCCTACTACTTCCGTGACATCGAGCGGATGTTCGGCCGGACCTCGATCTGGGGCGAGTGGGTTCGCCGCTGGACCGCCGAGGAGGGCAGACACTCGATTGCCCTGCGTGACTACCTGGTCCTCAGTCGATCGGTCTGTCCCGTCGAGCTCGAGCGGGGCCGCATGGCGCAGATCATGGCCGGCGAGGTGCCCGAGCCCCCCGATGCGACGCACGGGTTCATCTACCTCACCCTGCAGGAGCTCGCGACGCGCATCGCCCACCTCAACACCGGCCGGCTCGTCGACGACGACATGGGCTACCAGGTGATGAAACGTGTGGCGGCCGACGAGAACCACCACTATCTGTTCTACCGCGACATCGCCAGCGCCGCGATCGAGGCCGATTCGTCCGCGGCGATGATCGCCATCGAACACGAGGTGCGGAACTTCGAGATGCCGGGTACCGGAATCCCCGACTTCATCAGGCACGCGCGCGCGATTCGTGCCGCCGGCATCTACGACTACGTGGCCCACCACGACCAGATCCTCGTGCCGGTCGTCCTCCGGTGGTGGGCGATCGAATCGCTCACCGGTCTGAGTGACGAGGCCGAGCACGCCCGCGATCGAGTCATCGAGTACATCGCCCGCGTGGGTCGGGTTGCGCGTCGCTCGGCGGAGCAGGCGGAGGCCGCCGGCAACAAGCGATCCGCGGTCACCACCTGATCGCGTCTCGCATAACGGCGCCCGAAGCGCGATCATCTCGGTGACCGAGCTGTTGTTCGAGGGGGCACCTCCATGGGCGATGCGAAACGACTTGGCCACGATCTGCTCGAGCGGGCCGGGATCACTGTCGGTGGCGACGAGCCTCACGACATCGAGATCCACGACGAGCGCCTGTTCGAGCGCGTCGTCCGCGACCGTGAGCTCGGCCTCGGAGAGGCGTATCAGGACGGCTGGTGGGACGCGAACGAGCTCGACGCCTTCATGGCGCGGATCGTCGAGTCCGACATTCGGTCGGCGATCCGACCCAGCCCGAAGCTGCTCTGGCTGACCGCCGGCGCCGCGCTGAGCAACCGACAGAACATCCGTCGGGCCAGGAGCAACGCGTCGGCCCACTACGACATCGGGAATGACTTGTACGAACGCATGCTCGATCCGCGGATGATCTACAGCTGTGCCTACTGGGCGAATGCCGATGACCTGGCGACCGCCCAGGAGGCGAAGCTCGAGCTGATATGCCGGAAGCTGCATCTCGAGCCGGGCATGCGACTGCTCGACATCGGGTGCGGCTGGGGCGGGTTCGCCCACTACGCGGCGGAGAAGTTCGGTGCCGATGTGGTCGGGATCTCGCCGGCCGCCGAGCAGGTGCGTGTCGCCAAGGAGCGGTGTGCAGATGTCTCGGCCCGAATAGAGCAGCTCGACTACCGCGACGTTGGGGGCCGGTTCGATCGCATCGTCTCGATCGGGATGATGGAACACGTGGGTCCGAAGAACTACCGCGGCTTCTTCCGCCGCTGTGACGAGCTGCTCGAGTCGGACGGCGTCATGCTGCACCACACGATCGGTTCGAACGAGTCGAAGAACCGCAGTGACCCGTGGTTCGACAAGTACATCTTCCCCGGCGGCGTCCTGCCGTCGATCGGGCAGATCGGAGCCGGCTCGGAGAAGCGCTGGTGTATCGAAGATCTCCAGAACCTCGGGCCCGACTACGACCCGACCCTGAGGGCGTGGCATTCGAACATCGACGCGCGGTGGGACGAGATCCCGCGCTACGACGAGCGCTTCCGCCGCACGTGGCGGTACTACCTGCTCAGCTCGGCCGCATCGTTCCGCGTGAGGAGCATCCAGCTGTGGCAACTCGTCTTCCGTCGGACGAATACGCGATCCGACACCTACGTCGGCCTTCGATGACGCCGCGGCGCTGACCCGTCAAGGCTCCGGGGACGCGAGTACGACCTGGCGCACGGCGTCGACCAGACCGGCCCGGTCGAGGCCGTCGCCTTCGGCGATGAGCGTCAGGCCGTCCTGTTGCCACCTGATCTGGACGACAGGCGCTCCGTTGTCACGCTCGTACTCGAAGACCGACGCGACCTCTCCGGCGATGCTCACCCGAGGAAGCGTCCCGAAGACCGCATTGACCTGATCGGCATGGAAGCGGTCACCCTCGGTGCCCCGAAGCCGTAGCCCGGCGGTCCGGTCGGTCGTGACGCCACTGAGCTCCCATCCGATGACCGAGCCATCGCCGAGCGGATCGAACGGTCCTCCCCGGAACGAGGCCAGGACCATGTCGGACGGGAGGTCGTCCCATGCCAGGCTCGGAATTCCCGCGATTATCGACGTCGGGCGTCCGGTCCCAGGTGCGACGTCGTCGATCTCGCGCTCGGCGGACCCGGTCGGCCGCGAGCGTGCGATGCCGACCCCGGCTGCGAGATCGATGACCTCGGCCCGGTCGAGGCCGGTGCTCACCATGGTCATGCCGAAGTCGCCGAGCTGCCACTGGACGAAGGTCGGTCCGTCGGGTGCTGCGGGGGCGAGGCGGAATCCGCCCGCCTCACCGATCGCCGTGTTCGCGAAGGGTCCCGGGTCGGCGTCGAGAGCGGGGTCGGCGGTGATCAACACCCGCCGATCGTCCGCTCCGATGAGCAGCCAGCCGTTGGTACGCGGGGCCGATCCGGCCTCGTCATCGCCGAGCGTCCGGATGAAGAGCGGCGACATGAACCCGCTGGGAACGATGGTCTGCGATGGCCGAGTCCGTGCGCTGAGCGCCGAACCGGTCGACTCGGCCGGTTCCTCGAGCGTAGCTGCGGGCGCGATCTCGCTGTCGGGTGACGATGCGGCGGCCGATTCCGCGGGGTCGCTGCGGTCCGGATCCGTCCCGCCGCCCGACGCTGCGAACCATGTCGCGACGATCAGGACGGTGACCATCGACAACGCCATCGGGACGGCCCACCGGTTCGCGCGGGGTGCTGGTGGCGGATCCCGCCGAGGTGGTGGCAACGCAACGCCATCGAGCTCGACCCACTCGACTGCAGCGGCGTCTTCGGCGTTCATGGCCGCAACGTTATGCGACGAGGGCGTGTTCGTTCGGGCCGGCGGTCGGGGAAGCATGCGAGACTGAAGCCGTCATGGCCCGCGAATTCGACCGAGCGACGATGATCGTCGTCCGCACCCATGGCCGCCAGGTGCTCCGGCTCATGGTCGACGAACCGCTCGAGATCGGGCGCGAGTGCGATGGGCTCGTGATCGCCGACGCGCGGGTCTCGCGCCGGCATCTCGTCGTGGATGCCGACGGCCGGGGTGGCTTGAAGCTGACCGACCTCGGGAGCTCGAATGGAACCTTCGTCGGAGGGGAGCAGATCACGGCCACCACGACGCTGGCGGCCGGCGAGTCCGCGACCCTCGGTGACACGACCGTCCAAGTTGCCGCGGTGGGAGGGCCGTCACCGGCCGACGTCGGGACGGGGAACCGGACGAGCATCGACTCCCGTCCCGATGGCGAGCTCCTGCGGACCTCCATCGACGTGGTCGCCGAGTCGATCGTCGGCGACATCACACCCGAGCTCGTCGGTGTCGAGGACGAGGCCGGCACGCTGACGATCGTCTTCAGCGACATCGAGGACTCGACGGTACGCGCCATGCGGCTGGGTGACCGACAGTGGCTCGATGTCCTGACCGACCACAACCGACTCGTGGAGACGCACGTCCGTGCCCACCACGGCCGGATCGTGAAGAATCAGGGTGACGGTTTCATGTTGAGCTTCCGCAGCGCCCGTCAGGCCGTTCTGGCATCGATCGGCATCCAGCGCGACCTGCACCGACTGGCCGCCGGCGACACCACCGAAGGTGTGAGGGTCCGCATCGGCATGCACACCGGCGAGGTGTTGATGGACGGCGATGGCGACATCTTCGGGAAACACGTCATGATTGCGGCACGCGTCGGTGCAATTGCCAGGGGTGGTTCGATTCTCGTGACCTCGTTGGTCAAACAGATCACCGAGCCCCGGGCCGATCTGGTGTTCCGAGAACCGGTCGACGCCGAGCTGAAGGGCATCGGCCACGTCGTCACCGTGTACGAGGTCGACTGGGAGCAGTCCGTCCCGGCGTGATCCGAGTCGGGCCGTGACCGACGGCACCCTTTCCCTCGGGTACCGATTTGCTAAGTTCTCGTGTGGTGGACGAAACGCGGTAGCGCACCTGGAGGGAAGATGAACTACCGACGATGGGTCGCGATTGCTGCTCTCGGTGGCCTGCTGGTCACTGCCTGTGGTGAGGACGATGACAACGGCGGCTCGAGCAGCGCGCCCACGACGAACGCCTGCCCGGTGGACGGGTGTGAGATCATCATCGTCGACGCCGACCCGGCCGGCACGGAGATCATGGTGACCTGGGAGGCGAACTTCGCTCCGGACTTCGCCAAGAACCACATTCACTTCTACTGGGACACCTACACGGCCGAGCAGGTCAGCGGCGATGCCGAGACCAAGTACGAGGTCGAGCAGGGAAACTGGGTCCCGACCGATTCGATGCCGAACATGGTGACCGAGGGCCCGACGTCGGTCGAGGCCAGGGAGGGCTCGTCGACACTGTGCGTCACTGCCGCCGACTTCGATCACAACGTCCTCGATCCGGCACTGGTCAATTGTCTTGACGTGAGCGATCTGCTTTGACCCCGGGCGACGACGGGTCGCCCTCGACGACGGGGAGCGACCTCCCCGAGCGCATCGGCCGGTATCGGCTGGGTCGGGTACTCGGGCGCGGCGGCTTCGCCGTGGTCATCAAGGCCTGGGACGAGGGACTCGACAGCGCCGTGGCGATCAAGATCCTCGAGCGACGCTTCAGCGACGATCCCGATGTCCGGCGTCGCTTCGTAAACGAGGCGCGGGTCCTCCGCAGGGTCGATGCCTCCAACGTGGTCTCGGTCCACGACGTGGGCGAGCTCGATGACAGCCGGCCGTTCTTCGTCATGCAGTTCGCGGACGGCGGCGTCCTCGACGACCGGATACCGACCGAGCCCGGCATCGTCGACGAGCCGAGCATTCGAGCGATCGTGGCATCACTTCACCTCGGTCTGGCCGCACTCCATGCCGTCGATGTGATCCATCGCGACGTCAAGCCGGGGAACCTGCTCATCACGGGAGCGGCGCCAGGGGTCGGCGAGACCACGACCAGTCGGCGCCACGGACTGTTGGCCCCCGGCGAGCGCATCCTCGTCGGTGACCTCGGGCTGGCCAAGGTGAACGACGAGGCGTCGACCGGGCCGACGATACTCGGCGGCAGCCTGCACTTCCGGGCCCCCGAGCAGGCCCGACTCGGAGCAGAGGTCACCCCGGCCACCGACGTGTTCGCGGCGACGGCGGTCTTGTGGAACCTGCTCACTGGCGAGCCTCCTCCGCCGCCGGACGAGGTGGACCGGGCGCTCGGCGGCGTGCACCGGGCCTGGAGGGAGTTCTTCGTCACCGGCCTCGCAAGCGATGCACGAAGCCGCTTCCGCACGATGGATGCGTGGGCGGCATCGGCCTCGGCCTCGATTTCGTCGTCGGACGCGGCGCTCGGCTTCACCCCGACGGGCGGCGGTGCCGTGTGCCCCTACAAGGGCCTTGCCGCCTTCCAGCCCGACGATGCCGACTTCTTCTTCGGCCGGGAGCGGCTGGTCGACCAGCTGATCGCCGGGCTGCAATCGAGCTCGACGCTGGTGATCGGCGGCCCGTCCGGTTCGGGCAAGTCATCGTTGCTCCGGGCCGGCCTGGTGCCGGCGGTCCAGCGAGGTGCGCTGCCGGGGAGCCAGCAGTGGCCGATCCTCTTGTTCACGCCGGGCTCGCAGCCCCTGCGTGAGCTCCACCACCAACTCCGGCAGATCCCGGAGTTCTGCGATCGCGAGATCACGCTCGCTGACCTGCGGACGGATCCCTCGATCGTCGGCTCGGCCGCGGAAGCGACACGGGGAGCGCTCGTCGCCGTCGACCAGCTCGAGGAGATCTTCACATCGACCGCCGACGAGGCGGCCGCCTTCGTGGCCGTTCTGGAGGCGCTGGCCGCACCCCAGCACGGTCGGATCCGAGTCGCCCTCGCGGTGCGCGCCGACTTCTACAGTGCATGTGCGCTCCACTCCTGGCTGGCGGAGACGATCACCCGGAACGGGGTCCTGGTGGGACCGATGAACCGGGCCGAGCTGCATCAGGCGATCGAGGCGCCCGCCCGCCGCGCCGGTCTCCGACTCGAGCCCGGTCTCGCCGACGAAATCCTCGACCAGACACCGCGCGACGTCGGCGCGCTTCCGCTGGTGGCCCATGCGCTCATGGAGACCTGGATCCGTCGACGCGACGACGAGCTGACCGTCAACGGCCTGCAGGCTGCCGGTGGGGTCGGCGGTGCGCTCGCGCAGCGCGCCGATCAGACCTACGACGGGCTGGTGCCGGATCGGCGAGAGCTGATGAGAACGCTGTTCCTCGATCTCGTCAATCCGGGCGAGGGAACGCCCGACACCCGGCGCCGGGTCACCTGGGACGAGCTCGGCGACGACCCGGCCGTGCACAACCTGATCACCGAGCTGGCCGATGCCAGACTGGTGTCCGTCGACGACGAAACCATCGCGGTGGCTCACGAGGTCCTGATCTCGACGTGGCCGCGCCTTCGGCTGTGGATCGAGGATGCCCGCGATGATCTCCGTCTCCGTGGTCGCATCGAGCGGGCGGCTGCAGCCTGGATCGCGGAGAGCCGTGATCCGGCACTGCTGTATCGGGGCACACCGCTGGCAACTGCCACCGAATGGCGGGATTCCGCCCGGCTGTCCGCCGACCAGGCTGAGTTCCTCGACGAGTCGCAACGGGTCAGCGATGCCGAGGAAGCGGCGCGGACCCAGGCGCGGCACCGATCGCAACGCATCCGGCGAGTCGCGGTCTCGGCGCTCGCGGTCTTCGCCACGGTTGCGGTGGCCGCATCGGTCATCGCGCTGTACGGCCTCCGCCGGGCCCAGGAGAACGAGCAGGAGGCCAGCGATCGCTTCCTCTCGCTTCTCGCCAACCAGTCGCAGAGCATCGTCGAGATCGATCCGCTCGTCGGTGTGCTCCTCGCGTCGGAGGGTGTCGCCCGTCGCGACCCGCCGAGCGCAGCCGCGCAGCGATTGGTCGTCGATGCCAGGCTCGCCCTCGCCGCCGGCGGCATCGTGCCCGCCGGGGCGCCGATCGCGGTGCCGAGCGGCAAGATCATCGCCATGCGACCGAGCGGTACCAGCTTCGCTGTCGGGGACCGATCCGGGCTGATCACCGTGTTCTCGGTCGAGACCCGCGAGCCGATCGCCGATCTCGTCGGTCACGAGGCGGGCATCGAATCGGCGGCGTACAGTCCGGACGGCGCGTTCTTGGCAACCGGCGACGGCGGCGGCGACATCATCATCTGGGACCTGTCCTCACTCGACCCCGACGAGCGCGCCGACGTCGTCGAATCCCCGACCATGTCGGTCGGCTCGACGGTCTGGGGTCTGGCGTTCAGCCCCGACGGGCGCGAGCTGGCGGTCTCCACCGAGGACGGAACCGTGCGCATCGTCGATCTGGCCGTTGGCGGGTTCGACGTTCGGCTCATCGTCGACGATCCGATGCAGGATTTCCTGAGCGTCGCCTTCAGCCCATCGGGCGGTCGTCTCGCGATCGGGGCGGGGACGGGCCAGCTCCAGATCTGGGATCGCGACAGCGACAAGGTATCGCCGCTCGGCGTCGGTCACACGAGCGACGTCTGGCAGGTGAGCTTCGATGGCGACGAGCGCCGCTTGGTTTCGGTCTCGTCGAACGAGACGAAGGTGTGGGACGTCACGACCGGAGCGGAGTTGGCGACGTTGTTCCTCGCGAGCGTCGAGTCCGGCCAGATCGACCGTATCGAGGCCGCGACCCTGCTGCCCGACGACCGAGTCGTCGGCGGCGGCAGCGACGGTGGTCTCTGGCTGACGGATCTGCCGTCGGGCAACGAACCCGAGACAGTGGCCCCGCCCCTACGGACCCACGACGACAAGGTCGCGCGCACCGGTGTCGTCCGCTCGCACGACGGCTCCCTGCTGGCGTCGCTCGCCGACGACGAGACGGTTCGGCTGTGGGAAGTGGTGCAACCGGGCGAGCCGGCCCCGGTCGTCGCCGATGTGGCGGCTGACGGGTTCGGGCTCGCTGTCGACGCGGCCGCCGGGCTGGTGGCAGTGGGTGACGACGCCGGCACGGTGCATGTGGTCGACGCCGGCAGCGGCTCGGTCGCCGCCACCCTTTCCGGCCACGAGGGTCGCGTCTTCGGCGTGGCCTTCACCGATGCCGGCCTGGTGACCGGCGACCAGGCGGGTCGGCTCCGGCTCTGGAGCGACGAGGGCCAAGTCGTGATCGAGATCGACGGCCACGACGACGCAGTGAACTCGGTCGCGACCGATCCCGACGGCGAGGTGGTCGTGAGCGCGAGCGAGGATGGAAGTGTTCGATTCTGGCAGGCCTCGTCGCTCGAGCCGCTGACCGACCCACTCGGCGCCGGGAGCGGTGCCGCGACGATGGCGACGTTCCTGCCCGACGGTGAGCTCGTCGTGGCGTCGTACTGGAGCGGCGAGGTCAAGTTCTGGGACCCGACTGGCGGATCAGCCCGTTCGACGTTCGTCGCCGACGTCAACAGCCTCCTGGGGATCGCCGTCTCGCCGGATGGAGAGTTCCTGGCCGCCGCCTCGGCCGAGGAGCACACGTTGGTCTTCGACCTCGACGAGGCGCGCCGCGGGGGCACCCCCGAGCCCCTCCATCGACTCACGCCGGAATCCCGGGGCGCGACCGGCGTGGCCTTCGGGGCCGACGACGTCTTGTTCACGTCGAACAAGGCAGGCGGCGTGAGGTTGTGGAACCCGAGGACCGGTGATCCGATCAGCCCGCCCTTCGAGCTCTACGAACGAGATCCGTGGCGCATCGTGGTGGAACCGGGGTCATCGGTGGCCTGGGTCGCCGGCAGTGGGGGAGCGCTGCGACGGATCGACCTCATCGACCGGCCCACGAACTGCACGATCACCGACCTCGCTGCGGACGCTCCGACGCTCGACACCTACCTGAACGGCGAGGGCCGGGAGGGTTGTTAGCCCGTCGCGCTGCCGGCCGCGCCCTGCTGGCGTCCATCGACCGGATCGGGCGCAGGCTCCACTAGAATCGTCACGTGATGAAATCGAGCTCGCGGTGCGCATGGTGTGGGGGAGCGCTCGTCCCCAGCCAGGGTCCGGGCCGACCCCGCCGGTTCTGTGGTCAACCGTGCCGGCAGCGTGCGTATGAGGCGCGGGCTCATGCCAAGCGACTCGGTCTCGACGACTCGTCGATGGTGGTCTCGCGTGAGTGGTACGTGGCCGTCCAGGACCGTCGGTACGAGCTCGAGCTCGCACTCGACGACGTGCGGCGGTGGCGGCGCGGTGACCGCAGCGAGCGCAGCGTCGAGGAGACCCTCGCCTGGCTCGAGAGCCATGTCGAGGCCCTCCTCGATATCGGACGTTCCTGACCCTCAGTCCTCCAGCAGGGTGAGTATGTCGCCCCGCAATTCGGCGATGCCGGTGCCTTTCGCCGCACTGACCCATCGCACGTCGGCCTTGTCGACGCCGAGCTTGTGCACCAGCTCGGCCCGACGGGTCCTGCTCTTCGACGGGCGGACCTTGTCGGACTTCGTCGCGACCAGCCGGTAGGGCAGCCCGATCGACTCGAGCCAGTCGAGCGTGCCCAGATCGAGCGGCGTCGGACCGACCTCGCCGTCGATGAGCACCAGGACGCACGACAACGTCTCCCGGGTGGTCAGATACTCCTCGATCATCGCTTGCCACCGCCGCTGCTCGTTCTTCGACACCTTGGCGAACCCATATCCCGGGAGATCCACCAGGAACCGGCCACTTCCCGGCGCGCCGACCTCGAAGACGTTCAGGAGTCGGGTGGCGCCCGGAGACTTCGACGTGCGGGCGAGCTGTCGGCGGTTGGCGATCGCATTGAGCAGTGACGACTTGCCGACATTCGAGCGGCCGACGAGGGCGATCTCGACCTTCGAGGCGGGCAGCTGATCGGCCGTCGCAGCCGATTGCAGGAACTCCATCGCCAGGGGCCGTGACATCCCTGCACGCTAGTGCCGCCGGCGGGCCACCGACACCGGCCCGCCCACCCAGTTCCGTCACGTGACATTATGCCCCAGGACCCGAGAAGGGGCGGGGACCGAAGCGGCACGTGCTTGCATCCGTTACCTCCCTGGGCCCCGGAGACTCCGGGGACCAGGGAGAGTAGGGCAACATGACTTGTTCGCGCATCGCCCGACGGAGCCGATCAACCGATGATGTATCAAAGCGTGACCAGTGCACTCGTGTTCACACCAGCACACCGGCTGGGACTTCGGCGGCCCGGCGGACGGACAATGACGCAACTTCTCGGTTTCACGGCATCAGCGCTGGTCATCTCGTCGTCGACGATGCGATCGATTGCCTGGCTTCGGACGTTTGGTCTCATCGGTTCGATGACGTTCATCACCTACGGCGTCGCACTCGCGGCGTGGCCCATCGTCGCAACGAATGTCGTCACGACGGCAGTTCACCTCCATCGACTCCGCGCGATTGCCGATGGCGGTGCGTCCGATCCGGGTCCACCGTTTCCGTTCTTTCCCTAGCGTAGATCTCCGCTTCGCGCACGGGATCGGCGCATCCGACCACCTCAGTCGGTCTCGAATGGCGGGTAGTCGTCGGTCAACAAGAAGTGGTAGGCACTGAGTCGCGCGTTGACACGGATGGAACGCATGACCCAGTCCCGCATCGTCATCGCCTGTAGATCAGCGATCGCCTGCGGAAGTCGACCGGTGAAGACCACGATGAGCCACATCACCACCGCGATCGCTCCCGAGACGATCAACAGAATGTAAGCGATGACCAGGAGCCCCGGGCCCAGAACGGTGGCTGGGTCAAGTCTTGGTTGCGACGATTCGGGTGAAACCGATGTTCGTGCCCCGGTCAGCTTGGAGCATGTCGTGAGTGGTGGCGACTTCGTCGACCCACCAGCCTTCGACCCACGGTGTGATGTAGTCGTTGAACTGCAGCCAGTCGCGCCAGCCCTCTTCGATGAGATCCGCGTGGTCTACGGTGACTTTTCCGGTCTTGGCCCAGTGGTGGCGCCACCAGGCCGGGTTGTGCCAACTGCAGAAGTCCCATTCCCAGAACGGGGCGAGCTCGGTCGGGATCTCGTTGCCGAGTTCGGTCTTCAACGCCGGCATCACGGCTCCGATCCGGCCACCGGTGTGAAGGAATTCGGACAGGTAACCGAGATAGAGGTCCGCCGTGCCGAAGTACTGGTAGGCGTCCAGGCTCACGATCGCATCGAAGAAGTCCGTTGCGAACGGCAGTGTGTGCGCTTCAGCGTGGATCGGCGTGACGAGGTCGCCAACACCGGCCTCGACGATGCGTTGCTGGTTGTCCGCCGCGGTGACCCACAGGTCGGTGGCCCAGACACGGGCGCCGAACTCCTTGGCGAGGAATACCGAGCTCATCGCGGTGCCGCAGCCGAGGTCGAGGACGCTCATGCCCGGCTCGATGGTCATCACTTCAGTGAGGGATTCCGTGAGCCAGAGGGCGTTCGGGCCCATCTGGTTCTTCGTTATCCATGCGGGGTCGTAGCTGTTGGAACGCACGTAGCGCTGATGTTGGAGTGAGGCTTCAGATGTCACCGTGACT
>JAOTZB010000454.1 GCA_029861625.1 Acidimicrobiia bacterium | reverse complement strand
GAGAGGCCACGGTGCGCGGTCTGGGTCGGCTACGGGAATCCGGTGCAATCGAGACAGCTCGGGGCACCATCACCGTCTCCGACGCCGGCCTCCTGGCTCGATTCACGTAGGCAAGACTTGCCACCGCGCGCTCAGAGGTTGCGGAGAAGATCCCTCAGCTTTTCGGCGACGTCCTGGGTCATCCCGATCCAGTACTCCCCTGGCTCACGTTCACCGCCGCGCACGTTCTGGAGGTTGATGATCGGCTGCTCGTCGCGTCCGCCGCCGAAGACGAGGAGGTGGTCGTCGCCGAGGGTCTCGTCCGCCCCCGGATATCCCCACGCATCGCCGGCCTTGTCGAGCTCGTCGGCAACCCAGCCTGCGTGTTCCCGCTCCATCACGAAACGTGTGCTCAGGTCGGTCCCGTCCTCCAGTGCCAGCGTCGAAGCGATGACCACGACACCGCTCGTGGTGCCGTCGTCTTGAACGGCGACGTCTTGTCGTCTCATGTTCGATCCTGTCTCAGAGTGCATTGGCGTCGTCCTCTGTGTACTTGTTCGGCGTCGTGTCGACGAGCACATGGTTGTCCGGAGTCAGCGCGAATCCTGTGCCGCGGTTCGTGATCATCACCTCGCGAGCGCCGAGGCTTCCGTCTTCGCGGATGGTCGCTCCCATGCCGCTGTAGAGCTCGTTCGCGCCATAGATCGCGTCGAGGACACCGCGCAGCTTGTTGGAGTCTTCCTTCAGCGTCGCATCGGTTGTCCTCGGATCGCCACCGACCGGAGTCTTCTGCCAGATGTCGAAGCACGCCCCCGGATCGCTTATACCCGCCGCTGAGGCCGCAACCGTGAACCTCGTGTCGACCAACGCCTTGGCCTTGAGCTCGGGCCACTCGAGCTTGCCGACGCCGACCGTGGCCGTCGCGTTGGCGTCGGCCTTGTCGGGCACTGCCTCGTGCGTATCGAAGATGCAGACAGCGATCGGCTTCCCAGCTGCCTTGGCGATCCACTCCTTGGTCCATCCGACCTTGGACATCGCCACCGCCGGATGAAGACCGGCGAGATCGGCCGGTTCCGTCGCGAAGATGAACTCGCTCCAACCCTTGCCGAAGCTCTTGTACTTCGTGAAGTCCTCCTTGGGACCGACCCGTGCGATGTAACGCGGAACCGTGTCGGCCGCGATCGCAGCCAGCATCTCGTCCTCGGTGCGGGACTCACCCGTCGCCACCCGAGTGGCCATGTCGGCCATGACGGCCTTCTGATTCACCGACTCCGCGAGATTCGCCTTCGTCTTGTCGACGTTCGAGACGTCGCCGCCCTTGAAATCGGTCAGCGTCACCTTGCCGCCGGTTCTCCCGTCGGCGTCGCGTTGGATGCTGGTGCGAGCCACCCCCGCCCCGCCTTGCTGCACGACATGGGTGAGCTCGTGGGCTACCAGCTCCTGGCCTGCGGTCGTTCCCGGGTTGTAGTCACCGCTCCGGAAGAAGATGTCGCTGCCGGTGGTGAACGCCTTGGCCTGGATCTTCTGGTTGAGATGATCAGCGCCGGCGTCGTCGTGCACTCGCACGGTGGAGAAGTCGACTCCGAAGCCTCCCTCCATCGACGCACGCAAGCCGTCATCGAGTGGTTTGCCTGTGCCCTTCGCCCGACGAATGGCGGCGTCGGTGTTCGCGTCGAGCGCGCCGCCCTCACTGCCGATCATCGGCTCGGCTGCCTTGGGCTGGATCTTGTGGTCGACCGCGTGAGGCCGGATCGGTTGGGAGGTGCCGGCTCGGAGCCGGTCCTCGTCGTCGGATGGTTCGATGGGTCTGCGCTGGAGATTGCGCATCACCGCGCTCGCCACGCGGTCGGCCTCCTGCTCGTAGCGATCCCCGGCGGGCCCGACGCTCAGCTTGGGCTGGATCGAGGCATTCGTCGCCTGGTTGCCGGCGCTGTTCTGGAGACCCAGGAGGATGCCAGCGCCGCTCGCCGGTTGCGGCGCCGCACCTTGTTCCGCCGTGGTCGCCTCGGCAGGCGCGGAGGTCGCCTCTTCATGTTTGCGGTCGTCCCCCATGCCACGCACCTTTCATCGGATTGGCCCGAAGCCGCACGAGATGTCGGCACAGACCGCCATTGTAACGCCCGATGGGCGGGCGGTTCTCGAATGGGCCGTCCGGCCTGCCCGCCGACCGGTCGACCGAAGAAGCAACTCCGCCGCCCGCTCGTGTCACACTGAACCTGCGAAGGGCAGGGGCTGGACCCGATGACAACGGTGCTCACCGACGAAACCTGGGAGTGGATCGAGCGGAACGGTCGGCGGGTCACGTTCCGACGAGGCGATCGGCTGTCAAGGCGCTGGCCGTCACCTCCAAGGGCGACGAGGTCCTGCTCGCAGTGCGCGGCCCGAACCAGACCATCGGTGAGCTGGGTGCGCTCGATCCGGGGCCACGGGAGTCGA
>JAOTZB010000150.1 GCA_029861625.1 Acidimicrobiia bacterium | reverse complement strand
CCACCGACCCGATCACCCCCACCAACCGTTCTGGCCGCCCGTCACCCCCACCGTCACACAACGCGACCAGAACGCGAGAGGGCCACCGACCCGATCACCCCCACCAACCGTTCTGGCCGCAGCCCGTCACCCCCACCGTCACACAACGCGACCAGAACGCGGCCGACCAGCACGCGACGTGGCTCCCCGTTCTGGCGGGGTGGGCGCGGCCCCGATCAGGCCCTGGTTCTGCGCAGGAGCGGATCGGCGAGCGCGAGACCCCGGTCGGCGAGACGGAGTACCCGACCGGCCGCGCCTGGCGTGCCCGAGTCGACGAGGTTCCCCATGACTGCGAGGGTGATGTTGGCGACCGCCTGGGTACCGACCGCGACGCGGAGCCCGTTTCGCAGGATCCACGGGTGCCCGATCAGGAACGAGAATCGCCGACCCGTGCGCAAGAAGCTGTCGAAGCGCTCGCCGACCAGTCGGTCGTACCGCACGGCTGCGGTCGCCGGATCGTCGATGAAGAGATCGGCGGCGAGCATGCCGGACTCGAGCCCGTAGTCGATGCCCTCGCCGTTCATCGGATTGATGAGCCCGGCCGCGTCGCCGACTGCGACCCAGCCGTGACCGTGGCGCCGCTGGGCCGTCATGGGCAGCCGCCATGCGCGCGGCCGCTCGAGATTCGGGCCGAGCTGCCACGGACCCTCGACGAGCCCGCGGTACGACTCGAGCAGCGTGTTGAGGTTGAGGTTCGTGAACCCCTTCATCGTCGACAGCGCACCAACGCCGACGTTGACCGTTCCGTCGCCCGCCGGGAACATCCAGCCGTACCCCGGGACCGCGGTGCCGTGCTCGTCCTCGAGCGTGAGACACGCCTCGAGATGACGGTCGCCGTGTCGCGGCGATTCGGCGTACGTGCGGATCGCGAGCCCGAACGGCTCGTCGGTGATCCGCTCCGACCCGAGGATGCGGGCCACGCGACCGGGTGCCCCGGCGGCCACGACGACGAGATCGGCCGGCCAGCGCTCGCCACCTGCCTCGACTCCGGTCACCCGCTCGCCATCGAGGATCGGCAACGCCTCCGACTCCCAGCGGACATCGGCACCGGCGTCGACGGCCGCGTCGATGAGCGCCGCATCGAGCCGCCGACGCGGCCACACGGCACCGTGGGCCGGGAAACGATCCGTGGTCGGCCAGTCGAGCTCGCGCGCTCTGCTGCCCGCGATCATTCGCAACCCGTCGATGCGATGCGCATCTTCGAGGTCGATCTTGAGCTCGTTCAGCGCGCCGACGGCCCGCGGGGTCAGCCCGTCGCCGCACACCTTGTCGCGCCCGTAGGGCGCCTTGTCGAACACCACCACGTCGGCACCCGACCTCGCGGCCTGGATGGCCGCAGCCGCCCCGGCAGGACCCGCACCGATGACTGCGATGTCGTGACCGCTCATGCCTTCAGGGTGCCCGAAACCTCGCGAGAACCCGCCGCCGCTGACGCTGTCGGGCGCGAGCGGTCAGCCGGCCACCTCGGCAGGCGTCTGCAGCACGATGTCGTCATGATCACGGATGTCGACGGACCCAGCGACCCGCTCGCCGAGCACCTTCGACGACCCGCCCGGCTTCATGCTCACGCCGTAGAGGCAGTCGGCTGCTTCCATGGTGCGCTTCTGGTGGCTGACGATCATGAGCTGTGCCTCGTCACGGAACTCCTGCACGAGCGACAGGAAGCGATGCAGGTTCACGTCGTCGAGCGCAGCTTCGACCTCGTCCATCACGTAGAACGGTGACGGACGGCTCCTGAACACCGCGAAGAGGAAGGCGAGGGCCGTGAGCGACCGCTCGCCGCCCGACAGCAACGACAGCTTCTTGACGTTCTTCCCCGACGGTCGGGCCTCCACTTCGAGACCGGTGTCGAGCAGATTCGACGGGTCGGTGAGGCGAAGGGCGCCATGCCCGCCGGGGAACAGGCTGCCGAACAGCTTGGTGAAGTTCTCGGCGACATCGCTGTAGGCCGACGAGAAGACGTTGACGATCTCCTCGTCGACGGCACGGATGACCTTGTTCAGTTCGCGCCGCGACTGGCGGACGTCGTCGAGCTGGGACCGGAGGAACTCGTGTCGCTCGCTGAGAGCGTCGAACTCCTCGAGCGCCAGCGGATTGATCGGCCCCATGAGCCGCAGCTCGCGTTCCAGCTCCCGGGTCCGGGCGCCGGCACTGACACCGTCGGCCAGCGGCGGACACTCGACGGCCATGGCCTGCTGAGGTGCCGCGTCGTGGTCGCGCCGCAACGTCTCGATCGCCGTCTCGACACGGAGGTCGACCTCGGCGCGGTCGATCTCGGCTCGTTGGAGGACCTGGCGGACATCGTGGAGCTTGCGCTCGCTCGCGCTCCTGTCCTTGCGGAGCCGATCGAGGGTCTGCGCCGCCTCGCGGACCTCTTCGGACTGCCGACGATGAATACCCCGCAACGTCTCGACTTCGCGGTCGATGACGCCGACATCGTCACGGAGCTGCTCTTGGAGCCGGGTGGCCAGACCCAGCCGCCGGTCGAGGTCGACTCGGCGAGCCTCGGATGCGTCGCGTTCGAGCTCGAGGCGGCCGAGGCGCGCGTCGATCTCGTCGTGGCGGGCGCGAAGCAGTTGCCGGCGCTCGTCGATGCCGGCCGCCCGGACCTCGAGGTCGGTCCGAAGCGCCGCGACCGCGGCGGCCCGCGCTTCGAGACGCGTCCGGAAGAGGCTGAGCTGCCTGCCCTTCTCGACCCGGTCGGCGTCGTCGGCCTCCAGGTCGGGCAGGATCTTCGAGAGCTCGTTCGAGCGCACTCGATCGCGTTCGAGCCGCTCACCGATCTCGGTGATGTGACGCTCGAGACCGTCGAGCTCGACGGTTGCGTCGCGTAGTTCGCGATCGGCGCTGCGAAGCGATTCGGTGGCCGACACGAGAGTGCGCTGGTTCACCCGCCCGACCTCGGCGAGGTCGGCCTCGGCCCGGCGAGCATCGTCCAGCTCGGCCAGGTCGATATCGAGTGCCGCCCTGGCTTCATCGACTTCGGCGATGGCACTCTCGGCGTGGCTGATGGCCTCTTCGAGGGCGGCGCCGGTGGCACCGGTGCGGGGTGCGCCGACCCGCCAGCCGCTCGTGCCGAATCGCCCGCCGTCGCGGGTCACGACCGTGGCCGTGGGATCGGCGAGCGCGAGGTCGACCGCGTCGGCCCAATCGGCCACCACGACCGTGGCGCCGACGAGCCGGTCGAGGAGCGAGTCCACGCCGGGCTCGGCCGAGCGCACGTGGCTCCGGATGGCCGAACCTCCCGTGGGCACTCGGGCAGCTGGTGCCGAAACCCCGAGCGCCAGAACAGCACCGGCGGCGTCGCCGTCGCGCAGGATCTCGACGGCTCGCCGGCCGACGGCTGCGTCGGTCACGACCACGGCGGCGACTGCCTCGCCGGCCGCGGCCTCGAAGGCGGCCTCCCAACCCTCGTCGATCTCCACGACCTCGAGGAGCGTGCCGATGACCCCGTCGAGATCATCGAGCTCGTCGAATCCCGAGCTGGCGCGAGCCTCGTCGAGCGCCAGCGCGAGCGCATCGGATCGGGCAGTCCACGCTTCTCGTTCGCGCTCGGCCCGGACGCGGCGCTCCTCGGACCGTTCGACCACCTCTTCGGCACGAGCACGACGCTGCTCGGCGCCTTCGCTGTCGGCGCGGCACGTGTCGTCGGCAGCAGTGGCGGCCATACGTTCGGTGTCGAGACGTTCGCGCTCGGCCCGGAGGTGGCCGGCGATGGCCTCGAGCTCGGTTCGCCGGGCCTGCCGACGATCGTGCTCGGCCTCGGCCCGCCTGATGGCCTGTTGCAGCGCCGACAGCTCGCCGCGCACCTCGGCCGCCGCGCCGCTCGGCGTCGGTGCGCCATCGGCCCACTCCTCGTCGAACCTCCGCTGCTCGGCCTCGAGCTCGGCTTCGGCCGTTTCGAGTCGGCCGGCGTCGGGAACGAGATGGGCAGCCTGTTCGTCGACTTCGCGCAGCTCGGCTTCGAGCTTCACGGCCTCGGCCTCGAGCGACGAGACGACGTCGCGGTCAACGGTTGCGGTGCGTTCACGTTCGATGCCGCGGAGCCGCTCGTCGAGGACCGCGGCGAGCCCACGAGCCCGCTCGCGCATCGACTCGAATCTGGTCAGCGCCTCGCCGAGATCCTCACCGCCGGACTCGGCCAGCCGGCTCTCGGCGGCCAATACCTGGACGTCGAGCCGGGCGAGGGCTGCAACGAGCTCGGACTCATCACGCTTGGCCTCGGTCTGTCGACCACGATTCGTGTCGGCGCGGACCCGCAGCTCGGCGATCTCTCGCCCCGCGGTGAACAGACGCAAGGTGCCGAGCTCGTCGACCAGCGCCCCGTGCCGGCGTGCTGCGTCGGCTTGACGTTCGAGCGGACGGAGCTGTCGGCGCACCTCGCGGAGCAGATCCTGGAGTCGGGTCAGGTTCGCCTCCGTCGCGTGAAGTCTGCGCTCGGACCGCTCCTTGCGCTTGCGGAACTTCAAGACCCCGGCGGCTTCTTCGATGATCGCTCGCCGTTCCTCGGGACGAGCGTTCAGGACCGCGTCGATCTGGCCCTGGCTGACGATCACATGCTGTTGGCGACCGACCCCGGAGTCCGACAACAGCTCCTGGATGTCGAGGAGCCGGCACGGCACCTGGTTGATCGAGTACTCGCTGTCGCCGCTGCGGAAGAGCGTGCGGGTGATGGTGACCTCCTCGAGGTCGACCGGCAGCAGCTTCGACGAGTTGTCGATGGTCAACGAGACCTCGGCCCGACCGAGCGCGGGCCGCGTCTCGGTGCCGGCGAAGATCACGTCGTCCATCTTCTGGGAACGAACGCTCCTCGGGGCCTGCGCGCCGAGCACCCACGCGATGGCATCGACGACGTTCGACTTGCCGCTGCCATTCGGCCCGACGACGACCGTGACTCCCGGCTCGAGGTGCAGCGTGGTCGGGTCGGCGAACGACTTGAACCCCTTGAGGGTCAATGACTTCAGGAACACTGTGAGACCTTGTACGGGTGGCGACGGGGCTCTCGCCCACAACGGCTGCGACCCTAACCGGGCCAGGGCCCGCGCGGGTGCATGATCGGGTGGGGTTTCGCGAGCTGATCTGGGCGTTTCGGGACTGCTGGCCGACCCGGGCTCGGGGCCGCCGATGGATCAGACCTGGCTCTGCTCGCAGTAGTAGGTCCAGCGTCCCGAGAACTTCGTCCGCGCGATGGGTCGACGCGACCGCGGCGACAGTTCACCCGCCTTGCCGTACACGTTGAGGTGCTCCTGGTAGGACCCGGGCTCACCGAACACGTCGACGAACGGCGAGTCCTCGAGGGTGGTGCCACGGTACTTCACGGCATCGTGCAGCGTCTCGACGACCGCGCGGAAGAATCGCCTGATCTCCTGCGCCGACAACGAGTCCGACATGCGGTCGTACCGGAGGCCGGCGTTGAAGAGGATCTCGTCGGAGTAGAGGTCGCCGATGCCGACGATGACCGAATCGTCGCACAGCAACGTCTTGAGGCGACCCTTCTGGGCCAGGAGGATCTCGGCGAATCGGGTCCACGAAACCGGCTCGGCGATCGGATCGAGGCCCAGGCCCATCAGCTCGGGCACCGCGTCCTCGAGCTCGTCGTTCTCGATGACGAACATCTCGGCTTCACCAGCGTGATCGATCAGCCGCAGCTGGCCTCCCTGGGTGAAGCCGAGGACGACGACGTTCTTCGGGTCGAGCGGATCCTTGTTCGCGTGTCGCCGGAGCAGGCCGCCCGACCCCAGCCGGCAGACCAGGGTGTGATCGTTGTCGAGCCCCATGAGCAGGTGCAGGGACCTGCGATCGACCGAGGTGACCTTGGCCCCCTCGAGCGCCGCGACGAACTTGGTGCGGTTTCCCGAACGGGTCACGACCTTGGGCGTCGAAACCTCGGCGTCCTTGATCTTCTTGCCGACGATCTCGCGATCGAGGTCACGGCGAATCGTCTCGGCCTCCGGTAGTTCGATCATTGCGAATCCTCCAGGTGGCCGATCAGGTCGAGCTCGGCGCGCAACGAGAGCCAGGCGATCGAGGCGGCGGCTTGTTCCGCCTCCTTCTTCGACCGACCTTCGCCCTGTCCGCGGACGACCCCTGCGACCGAGACCGTTGCCGAGAAGAGCTTGTCGTGATCGGGGCCGTCGCCGAGGACCGCATATCTCGGCAAGCCGTCGAAGTGCTGGACTGCAAGCTCCTGCAGCTTGGTCTTGTGGTCGTGGCGACCGGGGCCATCGGCCGATTCGGCGATGCGGCCTCGCAACAGGTCGAGCACCAGACGGCGAGCCGGCGCAAGTCCGCCATCGAGGTAGACGGCACCGATGACCGCCTCCATGGCGTCGGAGAGGATCGACTGTTTCTCGCGACCTCCGCTCGCCTCCTCGCCCTTGCCGAGTTGCAGCGCTTCGCCCAACGAGAGCTCCTCGGCCAGGCTGGCGAGGGTGGAGGCGTTCACGACCGATGCCCGGATCTTGGCGAGCTCGCCCTCGGCGAAGCCGGGATGTTCGAGGAACATGTAGTCGGTGACGACGAGCCCGAGCACGGCGTCGCCGAGGAACTCCACGCGCTCGTTCGACGTCGCCTCGGCATGTTCGGCACACCACGACCGATGGGTCAGCGCCCGCTCGAGCAGGGAACGATCGCGGAACTCGTAGCCGATCCGGTCCGAGAGCGCGTCGAGGGGGGCCGCAGAGATCAGGAGCTCAGCCGGCCGTTGACGTAGTCGACGGCATCGCGAACCGTCTTGAGATCTTCGAGATCCTCGTCGTCGATGCGAAACCCGACCGAGCGCTCGCCGACCTCTTCTTCGAGCGACTCGACCAGCTCGATGAGCGCGAGCGAGTCGGCGTCGAGGTCATCGACGAACGAATCTCCCTCTCCGATGTCGGACGGGTCGATCTCGAGGATGTCGGCGAGGCGGTCACGCACCAGCGTGAGGATCGCGGCACGGTCGAAGGGTGCCTGTTCCATGTGTGTCTCGGCTGGCACTGGGTTCTCCCGGATCGGCGACCAAGCGGCCAGATCCTATCGGCGAGATACTTTGTTCGCTTGTGAAGCCCGGCTTTGCGCTCAGACGGCGGCAGCCGCCGTCAGGTCGTCGACCATGCCGCGTTCGACGAGCTCTTTGGCGACCTCGACGGCGTTGACGATGGCTTCGGGCGACGAGGACCCGTGGCTGATGACACAGACGCCCTTGACGCCCAGGAGCATCGCCCCTCCGACCGTGTCGGGATTCATCTGGGCGTACAGCGACGCCAACGACGGTGCCAACAGAGCGGCGCCGGCCCTGGCGTCGTCGGAGGACTCGAACGCCGCGAGCAGGGCATCGACGATCATCCGCGCCGCTCCCTCGGCCGTCTTGAGTGCCACATTGCCGGTGAATCCGTCGGTGACCACGACATCGACTGCGGGATCGAAGAGATCGCGACCCTCGACATTGCCGATGAACTCGACATCGAGGGCTTCTTGCCACTCGGACTCCGACAGGAGCCCGAAGATCTCCTTGACCAGGGGCGAGCCCTTGCCCGCCTCCTCGCCGATCGACAAGAGCCCCACGCGGGGGCGGGCGATCCCGAAGCGGTCGCGGGCGTAGACGGCGCCCATTCGAGCGAATTGCGCCACCCAGTCGGCCTGTACCTCGGCGTTCGCGCCGGAGTCGAGGAGCACTGTCGGGTGTTCGGCGCCGAGCACGGGCAACGGCGCGGCGATGGCGGGTCGTGCGAACCCCTTGATCCGGCCCATCCGGAACAACGCGCTCGCCATGGTCGCCCCGGTGTTGCCGGCGCTGACCATCGCCGACGCCGAGCCGTCACGAACCGCCTCGGCCGCCCGAACCAGAGACGAGTCCTTCTTGGTGCGCACACTCGTGCCGGGGTCGTCGTCCATGGCGATGACCTCCGACGCTGCGATCATGGGGAGATCGCCCGCGAGGTCGATGAGACGTTCGGGTTGTCCGACCAGCACGACATCGATTCCCCGATCGGCCGCGATCCGGGCACCCTCGACGATGGACTCGGGGGCGTTGTCGCCCCCCATCGCGTCGATCGCGATGGGCAGCACTAGTCGACTTCGATGGCCTCGCGGCCGGCGTACCAGCCACAGGACCCGCACACGCGGTGGGGGCGCTTCGCGGAACCGCAGCGGGGGCAGCCGCTCCGAGCGGGAGTGCCGAGGCGCCAGGCCGAGGCACGGCGGCTGCGGCTCTTCGCCTTGGACATCTTCTTCTTCGGAACTGCCATGGTGGTCGATCTCCAGCAACTGAGGCCGGTCAGGTGGTGCCTGGTCGGGGCGCGCGGACGCGCCTGCACGAAGCAGACATGCTAGTGGTGCCGGACCGAAATCAGGCGTCGGCGCAGTGCTCAGTCGAAGTGGAGCTGTTCGAGCGCCGCCCAACGGGGATCGGACATGGCCACCGGCCCATCGCTGCCGGGCTGCAACAGCCCGTGATCGTCGTCGGGATCGGGTCCGCCGCAGTCGTCGCGACACACGGGGGCCAGCGGGAGCGCCAACAAGACGTGCTCGCGCACGACGAGGCCGAGATCGATCCGGTCGTCGACGATGGGCCACGTCTCACCCTCGATCTCGACGACCTGGAAGACCTCCTGGAGCCGCATGGTCTCGGACCGCTCGATCGGATCGAGACAGCGTCGACAGTCGGCACGCCAGACCACGTCGATCCGGCCGGTGACGGTCACGTCGCTGCCGGTCGCGTCGATATCGAGCTCGTAGCCGACCGAGTCGCCGGGCACCTCGGCGGTCTCGAGTCGCAGATCGGGGACCGCCGCGGTGCCGGTGATCTGCCGCCGACCCCGGTGCTCGCTCCGCAGCCGCCTGATGTCGACGAGCCACAGGAGATCGGCATCGTGGTCGCGGTCGCCGGTCGCGGTGCCGGGCCGACCATGGTCGGCGCTACCGCTCATCGATGTCCTGGTCGAAAAACCCGCCGGGATCGTCGACGGCGGGATCAAGCATGC
>JAOTZB010000452.1 GCA_029861625.1 Acidimicrobiia bacterium | reverse complement strand
CACCGCATATTCCGCGAAGAGATCGGCGACAGCAGGGTCGGGGTCGTCGCCGTAGACCGAGGCGTAGCTCAACACGACCATCTCGCCGGTGCGCTCCACGTCGACGATCCAGTCGTCACCGTCCATGGTCGAACCCGCGACAATCACCGATTCGAGCCCCGAACGTCGGAGGTACAACACGATGTCCTTGCCCACTGTCGGCGACGAGCACAACACGACGGCGCTCGGGAGGGTGAACGAGGTGCGGACCAGCGCCCCGACGTTCTCCTGAAGCTCGGGCGCCGACTCGATGTCGACCTCGAGGCGGCCGCGGAAGGACCCGCCCTGCTCGCGGAAGCGCTCCTCGAAGCCGCTGCACTGGGCCTGGGCATCGGGATCGGTTGCATCGACGATCATGGTGACCAGCGAGCCGTAGCGTTCGAGGACGTAGTCGGCCATGAGTGTGCCCTCGCTGGCCGATGGCATGGCGAACGAGAACACATGGGGGCCGCCGATAGCGGGATCGCCCCAGGCGGATGTGCCGCCGCAGGGCGAGAGCACGAGGACGCCCGCTTCGGCTGCGACTTCGATGGCCGGCCGGGCGAACTCGAAGTCGCAGGTCACGAACAACAGCTCGGCACCGTCGTCGACGAGCTCCTGCGCGGCCTGGAACGAGGCGTTGAGCTGGGAGCGCGAATCGAACTCCTCGAGTACGAGGGGGCGGCCGAGGACGCCGCCCTGCTCGTTGATCCGAGCGACCTGGATCCGAGCGGCCTCGAGCGCGGGTTCGTCGAGCGTGCGCATGATGCCGGTGCGGTCGATGATCGCACCGATGATCAACGCATCGTCGGGTATGAGATCGGCGTCCGGTGTGGAGCTGGCGTCGCCATCCACGTTCTCCGCCCCCGGCTCGTCGGCGGTCTCCTCACCGTCGACGACCTGGTCGCCGCCAGGTGTCGCGTCGGCCGGTTCGCCCGTTGTCGGATCGTCGCTGGCGCATGCCGCGGCAACCACGCACAAGGCAACGACTGCGGCCGCGGTTCGAGGTTTCATCGACCGGTCATCGTAGGGCTGTGGATGGACGGGTCAGTGGTCGCGGTCCACCACGAAGCGGGCGAGATCGGCCAGCTCTGCGGCCGCGGCCTGCTCGACGGTGACGCCGTCGAGCGCGGCGAGGGCCCGATGGAGATGGATCCGCGCGATCTCGATCGTGGCATCACGAGCCCCGGCGGCCTCGAGCAGGGCGACCGACTCTGCGACCATGTCGTCGTCGATGATCTCCTCGGCGAACACTTCGCGCAGGCGATGCGCTCGCTCGCCACCGGCTTGGAGAGCGGACACGATCGGCACCGAGCGCTTCCGCTCGCGAATGTCGTTACCAGCGGCCTTGCCGGTGACCGCCGGCTCACCCCACACGCCGAGCAGGTCGTCGTGAGCCTGGAAGGCGAGGCCGAGCTCGACGCCGTACTCCTCGAGGCCGCCGATGAGCTCGGCGCAGGCGCCACCGAGCACGGCGCCGCTGCCGATGGCGAAGGCCAGGAGCGCGCCCGTCTTGTCGGCCTCCATCGCGAGGCAGTCATCGAGCGACACATCGTCTCGCCGATCGAAGCCCATGTCCTCGGACTGGCCCCTGATCATGGCGGCCGTTGCCTGGCCGAGCTTCTCGGCGATCCGCACTCCGGTGGTGTCGAGGCCCTCGAGCAGGACCTGGAACGCCAAGGTGTGCAGGGCATCGCCGACGATGATCGCCTCTCCGACACTGAACTGGCTCCAGACGGTCGAACGATGTCGTCGCTCGCGATCGTCGTCGATGATGTCGTCGTGCAGGAGCGAGAAGTTGTGTACGAGCTCGACCGCGACGGCGGCGGGAACCGCAACCGACGCGTCGGCGCCCGCGGCCTCTGCTCCGAGCACGGCCAGCGCCGGTCGAATCCCCTTCCCGGCACCGTCGTCGATCGGCGTGCCGTCGGCTTCGACCCAGCCGAAGTGGTAGTCGGCCGGGAGGCGCAGGTCGCCTTCGAGCCGCGCCACCGCCGCGCGGAGCGGCCCGTCGACCAGATCGCGAGCCCGCGTCAACACCGGAGGCGTCCTGACGCTCATGGTCGACGAACCACGGACTCGTTCACGCGGGTCACCCTAACGGTGCGTCGGCTGGCCTCCCTGACTCCGGGGACGGGTCCGCATGCCGCCGTCCGTACCGCGCAACGCGACGGGTCAGCGTCCATGTTCCATGACCCACAGCCAGTCGCCCCGGCCGCCGTGGCGTCCCGAGCGCGTCGTGGCGGGCCCGTTCGATCGCGTGGAGCCGCGCCCGAGCCAGGGCGCCGTGGCGCGCGAGCGCCGGGCGCTCGGCGGCGGCGAGAACCATGAGGACTCCGACCGTCGCGTCGAGGAGCCCATGCACCCGCGCGACCTCGAGCGCGACGACACGTCGGAGCG
>JAOTZB010000453.1 GCA_029861625.1 Acidimicrobiia bacterium | reverse complement strand
GGCTTCTGGTTCAACATTCCCGGTTTCACGCTCGACCCGACTCAGGTGACGAACGAGTTCCTCGCCTCGGGAACGGACGTCGTGATCTCGGGCATCGATACCACCGAGGCCTTGGTCCGCGCCGGGCAAGCGGCCGAAGCGGGTGACGACGTGTGGGCGGTCCCGTATGACTTCCGCGATGGCTGTGCCGAAGCGGAGAGCGTGTGCCTGGGCGTGCCGTATTTCAACTGGGGACCCGCCTATCTCGACGTCGCGACATCGGTGATCGACGATGCCTACGACCCCGAGTTCCAGTGGCTCGGACCGGACTGGGACGACATCAACGACCTCGACACCAGCGCCATCGGCTGGATTTCGGGCGACGGTCTCTCCGATGACGCCCAAGCGGACCTCGACACGTTCATCGAGCGGCTTGCCAACGACGAGATCAACTTGTTCTCGGGGCCGCTGAACTTCCAGGATGGCTCGGTGTGGCTCGCGGATGGCGAGACGGCCACGGACTTCCAGGTCTGGTACACGGAGCAACTGCTCGAGGGCATCGTCGGCGCCAGTGCTACCGAGTAGCGGGCGCAGGGTTACGTCGACGAGCGAGCACGAAGGGAGGGCCTCCGGGCCCTCCCCGGCGCAGGTGCGCCCTGCTCTCCTACGCTCGACCGCAGCATGAGTCTGCAGCTACGCGAGATTCACAAGCACTTCGGGCCGGTGCGCGCCAACGACGGCGTGAGCATCGAGGTCGAGGCCGGGGAGCTCCACGGCCTGCTCGGCGAAAACGGTGCGGGCAAGTCGACGTTGATGAAGGTGCTCTCCGGTTTTCATCCCGCCGACTCGGGGGACGTGATCCTCGAAGGCCGAACGCTCGACTTGGGCACGCCAGATGCGGCCGTCACGGCCGGCATCGGGATGCTTCACCAGGACCCGCTCGTGTTTCTGCCCTTCACCGTCATCGACAACTTCCTGCTGGGGTCGCCCGGCCGGACGCGAGTCGATCGCAAGGAGGGGGCCCGCAAGCTCCGCGAAGCATCCGAGCGGTACGGGTTCACCTTCGATCCTGATGCGCTCGCTCGCACGCTTTCCGTCGGCGAGCGCCAGCAGCTCGAGATCGCACGGTTGCTCTGGCTGGGCGCCAGAGTCCTGATTCTCGACGAGCCGACGACCGGGATTTCGGCGACGCAGCGTGACAAGCTGTTCGAGATCCTGCGCCGCCTCGCCGCCGACGGGATGATCGTGATCTTCGTCTCCCATAAGTTGGAGGAGGTTGAAGCGCTGTGCGACCGGGTCACGGTCATGCGGCAAGGCACCGTCGTCGGGAGCCCGGAGCTGCCGGTCCCGACGAGCGATCTCGTCGAGATGATGTTCGGCTCCGTCATCGTCGAGGGGGCAAGACCCGACGTTGCGATAGGCAGGCCGGCGCTCACCGTCGAGAAAGCGACGCTCGAACAACGGCTTGTCACCGTTCGTGACCTGTCGCTCACCGTTGGCGCCGGGGAGATCCTCGGGCTGGCAGGTCTCGAGGGGAGCGGCCAGCGTGCATTGCTCCGTGCGTGTACCGGCCTGCTGCGTCCTGCCGCGGGGTCGATCGCCATCGGTGGAACCGACACAACGGGCCTCGGCTATCACGGCCACAAAGCCGCGGGCGTTCACTACTTGCCCGCAGGGCGTCTCGAGGAGGGCCTAGTCGAAGGTCTCACGCTCAGCGAACACTTCGAGCTGGTGAGCGGCGACACGAGCTTCTTCGTCGACTGGGATCGCGCCCGCGACAACGCAACAGACCTCATCGGCGGCAACTTCATCAAGGGAACTGCGGAGTCGACGGCCGACGCATTGTCGGGCGGGAACCAGCAGCGGCTGCTTCTGGCGATGATGCCCGACCACATCACGGTGCTCCTGATGGAGCACCCGACAAGAGGCCTCGACATCGAGTCTGCCGAGTGGGTGTGGACCAGGCTGCTGGCGCGCCGTAGCGACGGCACCGCAATCGTGTTCGCATCCGCCGACCTCGACGAGTTGCTTCGCTATAGCGACCGCGTTGCCGTGTTCTTCTCCGGACGCGTGATCGACACCGTCGACGCAAAGACCACAACACCCGAGCAGCTTGGGCACCTCATCGGCGGCAAGGCGAGCGGCGAGTGACGGAACTGCTTCGTCGTTCTCGCTCCGGCATTTTCTCGGTGCTCCTTGCCTTTGCCTTCACCGTGCTGTTGTTGCTGCTCGTCGGCGCCCCCCCACTCGAGGCGCTCCAGCTTCTCTGGGAAGGATCCTTCGGGACGACCACCAAGGTCGCCGATACGCTCATGGCGTGGGTTCCGCTGGTGCTGGCTTCGGCGGGCCTGCTGATGACGTTTCAAGCCGGCCTGTGGAACATCGGCGTCGAAGGCCAGATCGTCATCGGTGCCATAGGTGCCGCATGGGCGGCTCGCG
>JAOTZB010000149.1 GCA_029861625.1 Acidimicrobiia bacterium | reverse complement strand
GTCGGGCGTGACGATTCTCCCAGAGTCGTCCGAGCATCGCCGCCGCGGCGATGGAGCTCTCGCGTTGTGACGGCACGCTGCCGAGGTCCATGACGGCCATCCGAGCGTCCTGAGGAAGCACCTGGGCGATCGGCTGGTGGCCTCGTGCCCAGATCGAGAGCTCATCGACGCCCAGATTCTCGATGCGCAGTCCGAGCCGCCGTTCGTCGTCGGCGAACGAGGAACGGCTGGCCGCGATGATGTCGTCGATGCTGTATTCGGCGTCGCCGATGGCGTTGACGGTACGCACGAAGGCGTTGTAGATCTCGGGATCGGCGATGGGGTCGATTCCGAGCACCATGGTCTGCTGCTCGAAGGTCAATCGGCCGAAGCGGACCGCCAACCGGTTCGGCGACGCGTCGAGGCCGAACACGTGGATCCGCGACGCGACTGCTTCGTATCGCTCGGCGAGAGCTCGGTAGTCGTCGGCGCCGAGGCCGGTCTCCGCGGCCGGTCGCAGCGTCTGGAGGTTGACGTAATCGGAGTTGGGATCGCCGACGACGATGGTGATGTCGGTGTCGAGCAACAGCCGCTCGAGCACGATGCCCAGGGTATAGGTCTTGCCCGAACCCGATTGGCCGCAGAGAAAGGTATGACGCCCGAATCCCTTGGCGTGGAGCTGCGCCGGCACTCCGGGCATGCGCTGGACCTCACCGAGCTCGATCCCGGTGCTTCCGCCGAGCGATGACGCGAGATGAGCAGCGACCAGATCGTCGGCAGCAGGCTCGAGGGTGCCCGAGCCGAAGACGGCCGAGCCATCGAGGTGACCCGAGCCCGCGTCCAGGTCCGCCAGCAGGTTGCCGTGCCCGCTCACGCGTTCGGACGCCGCGCCGATCTCCTCGTCGAGTACCTGCCCGAGGAGCTCGCGGTCGCCCTCGACGGCAATCCGCACATAGGCGCCGATCGGAAGCGCGTCGCCGAGTGGCGCATCGAACGCGAACGTGCGCCCGTCGATCGAGAATGCTCGACTCGTCACGACTGTCTCTCTCGTTGGCTGGAGTCTGCCGTTTATAGCAGAGTCCCGCATCGGCCCGAGGCGCCCGGCAGTGCGGGATTTCCTGCTACTTCATCGCGGCGATTACGGTCCTTCCTCCGAAGACTCGGGGGCGCTGATGGACAGCAGATTCTGGCGACGGTCGTTCATGTTGCAGGGCGCACTGCTGCTCGGCCCGATCCTGGCCGCGTACGGCGGGGACGCGGACGGCGCGTTGCAGGTGTCGGCCCAACTGCCGGCTGAGCGAGAGCCCGGCGACGACCGTGCCTGCTGACGAGAACTCGCCACCGCGGGCGGGTGCGCTCCGGAATCACATCCGGTACCGCTTCGACAACCTGTTGTCGCGCGGCACCTGGGCGGTGCTGCTCTGGCTGGGCGCGATCACGGTGCTGACGGTGCTGCTGAGCTCACTGCTGCTCTTCGTGTTCGACGTCACCTTCTCGGGCAGCAAGGACACGAGCTGGCTGGAGGACTTCTGGCAGAGCGCGCTCCGCGTACTCGACCCCGGAACGATGGCCGGCGACGTCGGATGGGGCCGTCGGGTCCTGGCGCTGCTCGTCACGATCTTCGGGCTGCTGATCGCGGGCACTCTGATCGGTTTGATCGCCAACGGTGTCGAGCAGCGGGTCGAGACCATGCGTCGGGGGCGCAGCACCGTGGTCGAGACCGACCACGTGGTCATTCTCGGGGCATCCGCCCGCTTGCCCGACATCGTCGAACAGCTGGCGCTCGCCGGCCGCAACAAGCGCTCCCGAGCCATCGTCGTCCTGGCTGAGCGCGAACCGACCGAACTCAGCGAGGAACTTCATCACCTCGCGGCCAAGCTCCACGGCACTCGCGTCGTGTTTCGTTACGGCGACCCCACTCGCAGCGCCGATCTCTCCATCGTCAGCGTACGAGAGGCCCGATCCGTCATCGTGCTGAACGACGACGACGGGCCGGGCGACGCAGCCGTCGTGAGAGCCGTTCTCGCCGTGGGCGCCGAGCTGGATGGCTTCGATCGCATACCGATCGTCGCCGAGCTGTCCGATCCCGAGACCGCCGACAGCGTGGCCGAGGCGTGCGGAGGGCTCGTCCTCGCTGTGGCCGAACTCCAGAGCGTGGCGCACTTCACCGCTTTCGCTCTCCGGGAGCCGGGCCTGAATCAGGTCGTCGAGGAGCTCCTCGACTTCCGAGGGTGCGACATCTACGTCCGTGATCCGGGCGAGCTGGAGGGCACGCCATTCGGGGAGTTGGTGTTACGGAGCGAGAATGCCCGCCCGATCGGCATCGTCGGCTCCGACGGCACCGTCGTCATGAACCCCGAGCCCAGCGCCTCGTTCACGACCGGTGACCGACTGGTCGTCATCGCCGACGACGACGGTCAACCCGAGCTGGGCCCGGACGATTTCGCGGCCCCACCGTCGAGTCGACCCATCACACCCGCGGGCCTGGACGCCGCGCCCGAGGTCGAGCATCTGCTGATCATCGGCTGGAACGGACTCGGCGTCCGGTTGCTCTCACAGCTCCAACAGGCCGGTGAACCCGGTTCGACGGCCGAGATCGTGTACGACGACCGGCTCTTCGATGCCGATGACCTCCGCGTGCCGACGATGCCCGGGTTCGACGTCACCCTCACCCCCATCCAGAGCCGGACGTGGGACCTGGGCGACCGGGCCTCGAGGTCGCCCATCACCTCGATCCTGCTGCTCGGCTATCGGCGGGGCGTCTCGGCCGGAGAAGCCGACAATCGCACCCTGCTCAACCTGCTGCTGTTGCGCCGCGAGCTAGCGAAGCGCAACGAGGTGGCGCCGCGAGTCGTCGTCGAGCTGCTCGATGCCGACAACGTCCATCTCGCCGGGATGACCGGGGCCGACGATTACCTGATCAGCGATGCCATCGTCAGCCGGCTCATGAGTCAACTCGCCGAGCAACCCGAGCGCCGAGCCGTCCTGCTCACGCTCTACGCACCCGAGGGTCCCTCGATACAGCTCGTTCCCGCGAACGATTTCGGACTGCTCGGCGAGCTCGGGGCCGATCAGATCATCGCCACCACCTATGCGTCAGGCCAGTTGGCGATCGGATGGCGCAAGGATGGCACAGTCGTGCTGAATCCCCGAAGCTCCGAGAGGGTGCTGTTGGCGGACGGCGATCAGATCGTCATCGTCGGCTGACTTCGGAACCGCCGGATCACATCGCGTATAGTTGCTCGCTCGTGGCGCGCTGGATCAAGTCCATCTATCGGATCGGCATGCGGACCTACGGTGCCTGGCGGGCCGACCGAACGCTGCGGTTGGGTGCCGGTCTCGCCTACTACGCTCTGTTCACCATCGTGCCGTTCGTCGCGTTCGCCACCGCTCTCGGCGAGCGCCTATTCGGGAACGCCGATCTGGAGGGATTCATCAGCGAGCGGCTGGCGGGGATCGAGATCGTCGATTCGCAGACCGCGGCGGCCGCAATCACCGACGAGCTCAGCCGCCGGTCGATGCAGTCGTCGCTCCAGGTCATCGGCCTCGTTTCGTTGCTGTTCGCGTCGTCGCTCGTGTTCCTCGCGCTCACGGACGCAGTCAACGTCATCTGGCACCAGCCCGTCGGCTCCGGGATGTGGAACTCCGTCCGTCGCCGGCTGACCGCGTTCGCGATGGTGTTGATCACCGTGGCAATGCTCGCCGTGGAGTTCGCCGTCACCGCGGTGACCGGAGCTGCGACCGCGGTGGTACCCGGAGACATCGACATCCTCGAAGGCCTCGCGTACACCGTGACCGGCCTTACATCGGGGGTGGCGCTGGCGGCCATGATCGCGCTGCTCTACCGCTTCCTCAGCCCGGTGCGCGTCGAGTGGCGAGCCGCGATCGCGTCCGGCGTTGCGACAGCATGCCTCCTCGTCGCCGGTAGCCGGGCGATCGGCTGGTACATGCGAACATACGGCGGCGCGTCGTTGAGCGGTGCCTTCGGCGCAGTCCTGGCGGTGCTCACGTTCGTGTACTACGAAGCCCAGATCCTCCTGGCCGGCGTCCAGGTCACCAAGACCCTCACCCTGCCGGACGAGCCGTCGAGCGAGACGCCCGACGAGCCACCCGCCTGAACCTAGATCCCGAGGATCTGCTTCTTCTTGGCGTCGAACTCCTCGTCGGTGAGCACGCCGGCGTCACGCAACGAGGCCAGCTGCTCGAGCTCGGCCATGTATGACGGTTCGGCCGGCTCGGGCGCAGCAGCTGGTGCGGCCGGAGCCGGTGCGGGTGCGGGTGCCGGTGCCTGCTGGTACGCGACGGGCTGGGGCTGGGACGCTTCCATCCTCCGTTCCATCCGCCGAGAGGTACGTCGAGACGTCCGTCGCGCGGTACGCCGCATCGATCGTCGCATGGGAGGCATCAGGAACCCTCTTTCGTTGCGCTCGCGCGTTCGACAACGCTGTCGTCCAACAGTGCCGCCACCACATCGGGGGCATCGGCCCGATCGATGAAGCCGGCTTCGATCAATCCCAGAACGGTGGAAGCCACCACCGCGGCTTCGACCTCCTCGGCCACCTCGATGGTCGCCAAGGCCTGGACCGAGCGCATCACCGCTTCGGCCTCGAGGGCTTCGGCGATCTCGATGGCGGCGATGGCTTCGGCCGTGGCCGTCAGCTCGGCGCCGACCACGGCCAGACCTTCGAGGGTCAGGAATCCCTGCGCCATCATCGAGCCTCCGGCCTCGAAGATCGCATCGCGCAAGCCCGCGGCCCAGTGGTGCTCGATCAGCATCAGCGCGGCCGCAGTGCCCGGTTTGAGGTCGCGGGCGACGCGGCGGATGTCGCCGGTGCTCACGCCGATGGCCGAGGCCTCGGTGATCTCGCCCGGTGGGAGCTCGGGATCATCGCCCTCGAACGAGAAGCCCAGCAGCGAGCCGATGATGGTGCCGAGGATCTCATCGCCTTCCTCGCCGCCGAGGTCGCCCATCTCGAGGGCCACGACCTCGCCATTGTCCTCTTTGGCGACGAACAAGATGTCGAGGATTCGCACCGCCGACAGCGGGGTGAGCTCCTCCAACTGCTCCAGTATGTTGCCCTCGAATCGATCGAGCGAGTCGAACTGGAACGCGACGAACTGAATGGGTCCAAGCATCATGATGTTCTAGCACACCGGTCGAACGTGCCTGCAACGCCGAGTGCAGCGATCGTGACCGCCGCCCCGTGGTCGTGGATCGAGTTGCCGTCGCGTCGAGCGTCGGCAATGATGCGTGCCGATGCCGGCCAGCTTCGACGGCGGTCGTCGCTCGCGGGCACAGGGGGAGCCTCGAATGGTCCACAGGCACACGTCGGACGATGACCTGCTCCAGCCGGCCTACGCCGGCCGGTTCAGCCGGGAACCCATCCCGAAGAACCGCCTTGCCGACGGCGAGGCACCGGCGGAGGCCGTCTACCGGCTGATCCACGACGAGCTCCTGCTCGACGGCAGTTCGCGCCTGAACATGGCCACGTTCGTGACCACCTGGATGGAGCCACAAGCCGAGAAGCTGATGGCCGAGACGTTCGACAAGAACATGATCGACAAGGACGAATACCCGCAGACTGCCGAGATCGAACGGCGCTGCGTGAACATCGTGGCCGACCTCTTCCATGCCCCGACCGACGGCGACGCGGTGGGCGTGTCCACCATCGGGTCGAGTGAAGCAGTGATGTTGGGCGGTCTGGCCATGAAGTGGCGATGGCGCCAGCGCCGCGAGGCCGCAGGCCTGGCGACCGATCAACCCAACATGGTCATGGGATCGAACGTCCAGGTCGTCTGGGAGAAGTTCTGCAAGTACTGGGACGTCGAGGCCCGCTACGTGCCCGTCACCGAGGACCGGTTCGTGGTCGATCCCGACGACGTCATGGCTCGCGTCGACGAGAACACCATCGGGGTCATTCCCATTCTCGGTACCACGTACACGGGCGAGTTCGAGCCCATCAAGGAGATCCACGACCGGGTCGTGGCGTACAACGCCGCCAACGGCCTCGACATCCCGATCCATGTCGACGGCGCGAGCGGCGGCTTCGTCGCTCCGTTCCTGCACCCCGACCTCGAGTGGGACTTCCGTCTCCCGCAGGTCAAGTCCATCAACGTGTCAGGCCACAAGTACGGCCTCACCTACCCCGGGATCGGCTTCGTGGTCTGGCGGTCGGAGGAGGACCTGCCCGAGGACCTCGTCTTCCACGTCAACTACCTCGGCGGCGACATGCCGACGTTCACCCTCAACTTCTCTCGTCCCGGCAATCAGATCGTCGGCCAGTACTACAACTTCCTGCGCCTCGGCCGCGAGGGATACACACGCATCATGGAGACGCTACGCGACGTCGCGGTGCACCTCTCCGACGAGATCGCCGCCATGGGACCCTTCGACGTCGTGTCCGATGGCCGCGCCATCCCCGTTCTCGCGTTCAAGGCCAAGGATCCGTCGAAGTTCACGGTGTTCCACATCTCCGACCTTCTCCGCGCCGGAGGCTGGCAGGTTCCGGCCTACACGATGCCCGAGAACGCGACCAACGTCGCGGTGCTGCGCATCGTCGTCCGCGAAGGATTCGGCATGGACCTCGCATCGAACCTGCTCGAAGCCCTCGCGAAGGCCGTGAACCACCTCGAGCAGAACCCACCCAGCCATGCGCCCGAAGCAGGCTTCAGCCACACCTGAGTCCGGCATTCACGTGGCACAGACCAGCGGAGCAAGCACGGCGACACCGGGTATCCGATGGCACCGAGAGCTGTCCTGGACGCCTGGCGACCTCACCTGGCGGATCGCGGCGCTGTTCATGGTGGGCTCGTTCCTGTTCGCCCTGGGATCGTTCCCGCTGTACGCCCAGAACGTCGATCCCGGAACGGTCGGGGTCACCTTCGTGGTCGGTTCGATCTTCTTCACGTCGGCCGGATACAGCCAATTCCTCGAGGTCGTCAACGGCGCTGACGACGCTTCGCCCTCGACCGACTCGTTCCGGTTCTGGGCGTGGCAGCCCAACCGGATCCTGTGGTGGGCCACGGCCGTGCAACTGGTCGGGACGGTACTCTTCAACGTGAACACCATCGACGCCATGATCGAGGGCCTCGACACCGAGCAGACGAACCGCCTGGTGTGGGCGCCCGACTTCTTCGGATCGATCGCCTTCCTCGTCGCCAGCCATCTGGCATGGCAGTTCGTGTGCGGTCGTGTCTGGTGCGTGAAGCGCGATGACGTCGACTGGTGGATCTCGGCCCTCAACTACATCGGCTCGATCTTCTTCATGCTCTCCGCCATCGCCGCATTCACGCTCGAGACGACCGGCGAGACGCTCAACCTCACCCTGGTGAACGTCGGCACCTTCGTCGGCGCGATCTGCTTTCTCATCGGCGCCTACCTACTCCTGCCTCCCCAACCGAGGTCTTGATATCAACCGACACGAACGAACCAAGCGACGACGCGATCCAGGCGGGCGACGGCGATCCGACAGCCGATGCCGACGCGGCCACCGATGCCGCAACCGACGACAGCGGGCGATCCGGACGTCGGTGGGTTGTCGGCGGCCTCGTCGTGGTCGCGACGATCATCGCCGTCGTTTCCGCGCTGAACACCTGGGTCGAGCGCCAAGTGCTCGACACCGACGGCTGGGAGACGCTGAGTGATGATCTGCTCCAGGACGACGAGGTGCGAGCAGCCCTCTCGACGTTCCTCGTCGACGAGCTCTACCGCAACGCGGATGTGTCCGGTGAGCTCGAGACCCAACTGCCCGAGCAGCTTCAGGGTCTCGCCGGGCCCATTTCGGCGGCGCTCCGCGATCCGGTGACCAATACCGTCGACCGCCTGCTCGGAACCGAGCCGGTGCTCAACACGTGGAAGGCGGTCAACCGCACCGCTCACGAGGCATTCAGCCGAGCGCTGAGAGACGAGACCCGACCGGGCCTCTCCACCGCCGACGGGACGGTCACCCTCGACCTCGGCGAGGTCGTTCAGACGCTCGGCGAGCAGCTCGGCCTCTCCGGCAACCGGCTCGACCGGCTGCCCGACGATGCCGGCCAGATCACGGTGTTCGAATCGAACCAGCTCGACGCCGCCCAGCGTTACGTGAAGATCATCGATGCGCTCAGCAATTTCCTCTTCGTTCTCGTGATCGCGATGTACGCGTTGGCCGTCTACCTGGCCCAGGGACACCGACGTGAGACCGTGCGCAACGTGGGTTGGGCGGTCGCGTTCGGTGGGCTCGTCGTCCTCGTAGCTCGACGCATCAGCATTCGAGTGGCGGTCGAGTCGCTTGCCGACACTCCCGACCAGCGGGGGCCGGTCGACGCCGTCGCGGTCATCGGTACCGATCTCCTGCGATCGATGGGGTGGGCAGGCATCGCCTATGGCATCGTCGTCGTGCTCTATGCCGCGCTCGCCGGTCCGTCGAACTGGGCCACATCGATCCGGCGGGCCATCGCGCCGCTTCTCACCGCCAACCGCTACGCAGTTTGGACGGCCACGGCCGCGGTGCTGTTGCTGTACGTCGCGTGGCAGCCCGGCGCGGCGGTCGAATCGTGGGCGACCGGCCTGGTCTTCCTGATCCTGTTCGTCGCGGCCGTCGAGGCGTTGCGCCAGCAGGTCAGCCGCGAGTTCCCGAACGCGTCCCTGAACGACTTCGGGGCGGCCTGGCGCGCCACATTCGGCTCACTGGGGCGAGATTCCTCTCCCCCGACGACCATCGACGTGACCGAGATCGAGTCGCTGCATCGACTCCACCAAGAGGGTGCGCTCACCGACGAAGAGTACGCCAGCGCCAAGAAGAGCACCCTGGCCCAGGGGTGATTCGACGAGCTCGGACCGCAGGTCGAGTACGCCGTCGGCCGATCGCTCGACGTGACGGTCGTTTCGGGTGCCGCATCAGCAGTTCACCTACGACGGCGTCAGCGACAACCAGCGGCCCCGAGCTCAGACCAACGCCGCTTCGTCGAGGGGGATGCCCTCCTGCTCGGCGACGGCGTCGCCGTACAGCAGCGTCTGGGCTGCGGCGGCCAGCGGGACGACGATGGCGTACGCCAGCGTCGTGAT
>JAOTZB010000008.1 GCA_029861625.1 Acidimicrobiia bacterium | reverse complement strand
CAGCGGCGGTGACGTCGAGGTCGGAGTGGTACCGGCCGACGATGCCGACGACAACGCGTCGACGGTCCTCGTCGCCGTGTTGATCGTGGCCTTCGTCGTCGTGCTGATCGTCGCTTTCTCACTCGCTGGGAGGCGCAGCAAGCCGACGACCGCCGCCACCAGGCCGGTCTCGACGATCTCGCCGCGGCGTCAGCTCCTGGGGAATGTGCAGTGGCTGCACGACCAGCTTTCCTTGGAGTTGCTGAGTGCCCCTGGTGAGGCGGCGGCTCAGCGTTGGCTCACCGAGAGACCACGCGTCGACTCCATGGCCATCGCCTGTCAGCAGACCGCCGCGGCGGGTGGCGGCCCGGAGTGGCAGCAGCTCGCCGCACGGATCTCGGGCGTGGCGAGGTCGCTCGACACCGCGATCGCTCTACGCGCCGACCCGGCCGCCGACCCGACGTTGGTCCACGAGGCGATCGATGCCGTCAACCGCAATCGGGCCAACCTGATGCGCTCGGCTCAGACCGCCAACCAGAGCGCCTGAGCTTCCCTCAGCGTGGTCGCAGCCGATCCCTACGACCAGAGGCCTGGCTCATGCGCGGTTGCGTATGGCGTTGGACCAGTCGCTCATCATCGCATCGAATGGGCGATCGTCGTAGGGGTGCTTCCTGAGCCGGAAGCTCCAGGTCGAATTGGCCGGCCTACCCGAACCGCTCCTTCAGCGCGTCGAAGCCACCCTGGAAGACGCCGTTGGAGAACGTGTTCAAGTGCTCCTCGGCCGCGGCCAGATCGCAGTCGAAGCTCGCCGACCACTCGATGAAGCAACGATCGCCGTCGGTGATCGGCACGCAGCGAAGCGTGGCGAGGTAGTTCTCCACCGGGAACGGCGTCGTTTCGAAGTTGTAGACGCAGGTCATCTCGGCGTCGGACAACTCGAGCAACCGCTCGCGGATGTGGGCACCGTCGTGTAGTGAGAAGCTCCGCACTGAACCGACCTGATCACTGGCCCGGCCGTCTTCGATCTCACTGACTGCAATCGCCGGGTGCCAGTCGGGCAGGGCATTGAAGTCCCTGACGACCGCCCACACTTCCGAGGCGGGGGCCTCGATCACCGAGCTTGCGTATGCCTTCGGCATGTCTCCTCCATCTACTCGTGAATCAGAATATGCCGCATCAGAATGTCACGGCCTTGAAGGCCTCGGTCTGGGACTTGAGCGCCTGTTCGGTCGGCAGCCGCTCCATGCTCGACGCGCCGTAGAAGCCGTTCACTCCCCGCGCATTCTGGAGGACGTGGGCGGCGTCGTCGGGCATGGCGATGGGACCGCCGTGACACAGCACGATGACATCGGAGCGGACCTCACGCGCGGCGTCGGCCCATGCATCGACCAGTTCGACGCAGTCGTCGAGGGTCTTGGCCGTTTCGGCCCCGATGCTGCCGCCGGTCGTGAGACCCATGTGACAGACGACGATGTCGGCCCCGGCCTCGGCCATGGCCCGGGCGTCGTCCTCACTGAACACGTACGGCGTCGTGAGCAGCTCGGCTCGACGAGCCTCCGCGATCATCTCGACCTCGAGCCCGTACCCCATACCCGTCTCCTCGAGGTTCTGACGGAACACGCCGTCGATCAGACCGACCGTGGGGAAGTTCTGCACGCCGGAGAAACCGAGCCGCTTCAGCTCGTCGAGGAATACATCGGGCGTGTAGAAGGGATCGGTGCCGTTCACGCCGGCCAACACCGGGGTCGACTTCACCACGGGTAGCACCTCGCGGGCCATGTCGACGACGATCTCGTTGGCGTTCCCGTAGGCCAGCAGCCCAGCGAGCGATCCCCGCCCGGCCATGCGATAGCGACCGGAGTTGTAGATGACGATCAGGTCGATCCCGCCCGCCTCTTCCCACTTCGCCGACAGGCCGGTGCCCGCTCCGCCGCCGACGATCGGCTCTCGCCTGGCAACCATGTCCTGGAAGTGAGCCACCAGCTCGGTGCGGGTCGCGGCCATCAGCCGACCACCTCGTCGAGCGCCGCGAGAGCGGCGTCAGCGAACTCCGGATCGTTGATGTTGTGCGGCACCCGCTCCACCTTTCGCTGCTCCGTGGTCTCGACGCCGGCCTCGATCGCCGCGAACAGTGCTTCGTCGGCATCCGGGTCGTGGAACGGTTGATCGGGCGCATCGATGAGCGATACGCCACCCTCGGGTAGGAGGAATCGCACGGGCCCGTCGCATTGGTTGAGCTTCTCCGCGATGAAGCGGCCGAACTCGGCATTCTCGGCGGCGGTGGTTCGCATCAACGTGACCTGAGGATTGTGGATATGCAACAAACGCCCCGAGAATTCGGCGGGCACGGACTCGACTGCGCCGAAGTTGACCATGTCGAGCGCTCCGACCGATCCCACGTACGGCACCCCAGTTCGCGCGATCGCCCCCATCCGGTCGGGTCCGGCCGAGAACACGCCGCCGACCAACAAGTCGGCGATCTCGGTCGTGGTCATGTCGAGGACGGCCTCGATCATGCCTGAGTCGACCAGCTTCTCCATCGACTGGCCGCCGGTTCCGGTCGCGTGGAACACAAGAGGGTCGTAGCGTTCCTGCAGCGACGCGACCAGGCTCGTGACCAGCGGGGTAGTGACGCCGAACATCGTCAGCCCAATGGCCGGCAGGTCGTCCTCGCTGGCCGGGACCCGGTTGCCTGCCATGCCGGCGATGGCGTTGGCGGCGTTGCCGAGGACCTGGCGCGAGATCCGGTTGAGCCCGGCCACGTCGGTGACCGAGTACATCATCGCGATGTCGGCCGGCCCGACATATGGCGCCACGTTGGCGGAGGCGACCGTCGACACCATGACCTTCGGGACCCCGACTCGCAGGGCTCGCATGGCCGGTGTGACGAGCGCAGTAGCTCCCGACCCACCGGCGCCGATAACGCCGGTGACCTCGTCTTCGTGGGCGACGACATAGTGCTCGAGCGCGACGGCCATCGCCCCGACCGCCTCACCTCGATCGGTCGACTCGACCGCCGCCGCGCCGCCGGGATGGTGGGCCGCTACGTCGCCCGGCGTGACATCGCCCGGCGATGAATGGCCGCTCGTTCCCACGTCGACCAGCTTGACGTCGAGCCCGCGCGCCGCGATCAGATCGCGGACGTACTCCAGCTCGGTCTGTTTCGTGTCGAGTGTTCCGATAACCAGGATCGCAGCCATCTCCATCTCCTCTCGGTCAGCTCCGGTACGCCTCGCGGCCGACACCCTGAACGGGAATGCCCTGGGCGGCGAGCACACCGCTCTGAAGGGCGTACATCGACGCGGCGGCGCGGTCGATGTGACGGGTGAACGCGATCGACCCGGCGAGGATCGGACGCAGGAGATCCTTGTCCTGCACGCGAGCCGGCGGGTACTCGTGCTCGACGATGAGCGGTGTCGTCTCGACGTCGAAGTCGAGAAGTTCGCGGGCCGCCAGCTGATGATCGAGCCAGTCGACGGTGCGGTTCTGCAGATAGGCGAGCGGGTCGTGGCGGGCGGTGCCGGGGAGCTCGTGCTCGCAGAGCACGGTCTGTTTCTGCCACGCATTGGCCAGATCCGCGGGGTTGGGCGAGACCTCTCCGTCGACCCAGTCGCCCCTCTGGACGGTCTGACCCCCATAACCCCATCCCGCGATCCCCCGCGAGTCGACGACCTGGCCCTTGACGTGCATGCCGCCGAGCAGGAAGGCGTAACCGGCGTCGGCGAGATACTGGAAGATCGACCTCGTGTCCTGGCCCATGAGCACGGCATGCGACGGGTCGTAGTGGATGCGGAACTGGTCGGCGACGTCGTGCTTCTCGCAGATCTGATGCAAGGCGATCCACATGCCGGGTGCGTATCCGATGTTGTTGTGGAAGTTGTCACCGGGCGTCCACCCCGGCATCGGGCACTGTTCGACCCTGTACTGGAGGCCACGGGCCTTGGCTTCCTCCAGTAGCGGGATGAAGCTCTCTTCGAAGTCGACGAGGTTCTGGTCCATCGAACGTGACTGGTTGCGGCCGACGAAGCCGCAGACCGCCGGCACTCCGAGGAGCACAGCGGCGTCCATGGCCAGGATCATGAAGTCGTGCTTCTTGCGGCGAATGGCGGCGTCTTCGTGGAGCAGGTCGTCGAAGTAGGCCACGTCTGCGATCGACACCCCCGAGGACTCGACCGCCGCCAGAACCCGCTTGGCTCGAGCTTCGGTGAACGGCTCGCGCAGGTCGAGTGTGTTCGCGACGGGATCGAGCATGGCCTCCGCCGGAATATCGGCCACCGACGGGTGCAGTGCAGCCGACAGCTCGATGCAGTCGACCTCGAGCGACGCCGCGTAGTCCAGCCATTCCTCGACAGCGAGGTCCGGATCGGGGTCTCGGGCCTCGCGCGGCGTGAGCTCCTGCAGTGCCGCGGTCAGCACGCCGACGGGCATGAACGTCGGCTCGAAGGCGGTGATCTCACCCATGTCGGTCTCCTAGAGGTCAACGATGTCGATCGGACTGCGGCTGCGGGCCGATTCGATGGCCGCGTGCAGCACCAACTGGGTCTGCAGTGCGTCGGCGAAGTCAGGCAGTGGTGCCAGCGGCTCCCCGCCGCCGATGGCGGTGAGGATGTCGGCCGCCTGGTTGACGAAAGCATGTTCGTAACCGAGGCCGTGGCTGTCGGGCCACCAGGCATCGGCGTAGGGATGGCCGTCGCCGCCGCGGGTGACGTCGATGGTCGTCCAGCCCTGAACGGCGGCATCGGGCTCGAGGCTGTAGAACCCGAGCTCGTTCATCCGCTCGAAGTCGAACCGCAGTGCGCCCCTGTCGCCATGGATTTCGAATCGGTTGGCGTTGTGGTAGCCGGTGGCCAGCCGGGTCGCCTCGAAGCTCGCCACGGCTCCGCCAGTCATCCGGGCGAGGAACAACACCGCGTCGTCGACTGTGCTCTGCCCCATCGCCTCGACGGTCCCTGCTCCCGCACCGGCGATCTCGCCACCGGCACCTTCGGACAACACGGCACGCTCCTCGATGAACGTGTGTTCGATGGCGCCCTCGACGGTCACGATCTCCTCGCCGGTCACGAAACGGACGGCGTCGATGATGTGGGCGTTGAGGTCGCCATGGGCGCCGGAGCCCGCGATGTCGCCCTGGAAGCGCCACAGCAGCGGCGTGTCGGGGCCTCCCCAGCTCTGCAGGTAGCAGGCCCTGACGTGGTAGATCCGGCCGACCGCGCCCTTCGCGACGAGCTGTCGTGCCAGCGCGACGGCCGGGACCCGCCGGTAGTTGAACCATACGAACGTCTGCCCCGTCGCCGCCTCTGCGGCGGCCGCCATGGCCCTGGCGTCGTCGAGGGTGCCGGCGAGTGGCTTCTCGCACGCCACGTGTTTGCCCGCCTCGAGCGCCGCCATGGCCTGCTCGGCGTGGACGTTGTTCGGCGTACCGATGTCGACCAGGTCGATCTCGCCCGACGTGACGGCCGCGCGCCATTCGGTTGTCGACTGGCGCCAGCCCCACCTCGACGCGAACTCCTCGAGCTCGGCCTGGTTGCGACCGACGACGGTGTGCATGACGGGTACCGGGTCTACGTCGAAGAACTTCGCAACGTTCAGCCACGCGTTCGAGTGGGCGCGACCCATGAACTTCGAGCCCAGGAGGGCGACGTTGATCTCGTCGGTCACGCCTCGACTCCGAGATACTGGCGCTGCAGCTCGGGACTCGCTCGGAGCTCTTCCGCAGTGGACTCGGCTTCGATCCGACCAGACACCATCACCAGCTGACGGTGGGCCATGTGCGTGGCCGCATGCAGGTTCTGCTCGACGACCAGTACTGCGTGGCCCTCGCCGATCAACTGCTGGACGACATCGATCAAGGTGTCGACGATCTTCGGGGCAAGCCCCTCTGACGGTTCGTCCATGACGAGCAACTCCGCGTTGAGCAAGAGGGCTCGACCCACCGACAGCATCTGCTGCTCGCCGCCCGACAGCTCGGCCCCACCGTTCTTGCGGCGCTCGCCGAGGCGGGGAAACAGGTCATAGACCGCCTCGGGCGTCCAGCGTCTTCCGCGCGTTCCCTTGGCCAGCATGGCGAGGTGCTCGTCGACGGTCAGCGAGGGGAACAGGCGACGCCCTTGCGGCACATAGGCCATGCCCTTCCTGGCGATCCTCTCGGGAGTGCTCTTGGCGAGGGGGTCACCCTTGAAAGTGATGTCGCCACCAGAGGGGCGGATGAGACCCATGAGCGTCTTGCACAGGGTGGTCTTCCCGACACCGTTGCGCCCGATGATGGCGACAGATTCGCGACCCATGGAGAAGTCGACCCCGTCGAGCACCTGGGAGGTGCCGTACCCGGCGCGCAGTCCGACGACCTCGAGCAGCGGATCGATCATCGCTGGCGTCCGAGGTAGATCTCTTGGACGAGCGGGTCGCCACGAATCTCGTCGGGCGTACCAGAGGCGACCACCTCGCCATCGGCCATGACGACCACGCGCTCGGCGACTTTCAACGCCACATCCATGTCGTGCTCGATGAGCAACAGGGTCTCCTCGGCCGCCAGGTCGGTGAGGAGCTCGGTGAGACGTTCTCGCTCCCCGCGCGACAGCCCCGAGGCCGGCTCGTCGAGCATCATTACGTCGGGTTGGGTCACCACCGCCATCCCAACCTCGAGCTGGCGCTGCTGTCCATGGGAGAGATCTCCGACCAAAACGTCGAACTGGTCGGACAGCCATACCCGGCCCGCCGCCACGCGAGCTCGCTCGCGCCAGAACGCCTCGCGGCCGTGACGCCAGAGCTTGAAGTGCGACCCCTCCTTGCCACACTGCGCGAGGTACAGGTTGTCCTCGACGGAGAGACCCGCGAAGAGCCGGGTCTTCTGGTACGTCCGGGCCAGCCCGAGTGTCGGGCGTCGCCGCGACGGCAGCAATGTGCAGTCGACCCCCCGGATCTCGACGGTCCCTCCGGTCGGGCGAATATCCCCGGCGACCGCATTGAACAACGTCGTCTTCCCCGCTCCATTCGGACCCAGGACCGCGAGCCGCTCGCCCTGGACGACGTCGAGATCGACGCCGGCCAGGGCGACCAGGCCACCGAACGCCACCGTGACCGACCGCAATCGCAGGAGGGGGTCGCTTGGCGGATCAATGGTCACGGTGGCTCCGATGCCTCTTGGTTCCCGAGGCCGTCTCAGTTCTGCGGAACGCCGTCGACGACGGGAATCGCGTTGCCGACCCACGGCAGATCGCGCTCCTCGCACGACACGTTGTCGCGCTCAGGCGGATCCGTTTCCTCCGAGAACGTGCCACCGAAGGTCTGGTCGACCGCCGGGACGATGACGACCGTCTTGGAGATGACCTCTTCGTTCTCGTCCAGCACGAGTTGCTGCACGGAGGTGTCGGCGATCGCCTGACGATTCTCGTCGAGGCTGATGTCGCCGAACGGGCCTTCCCATGTCATGGTCGACATCTCAGCGCGCAACGCGGCGTGATTGTCGGACAGGTCACCGTCGACCGCCGCCAGAGCCTCGGTGAACGCGGCCGAGGCGCTGTAGTAGGCGTACATGAAGCCGAACCCGGCAGCCAGCGAGGGCTCCGCCGGCTCGTTGCCGCTCAGGCCTCCGGCCAGCGTCTCCCACGCCGCATCGGCGGAGGCGAGATAGGCGTCGATCTCCGGTGTCGAGATGTCACCGGGGAGATTGGCGAAGCCACCGACATAGGCACCGGCGATGTCGGTTCCCAGTGCCGCCGCGAGCGCGGGGCTGAAGAACAGATTGCCGGCGTGCTGGTCTCCGGTGAGGTCACCCTTGGCGTTCAGGAACGCTTCGAGCGAGGCGTTGGTACCGGTTCCGCCGATGACCCAGAAGTAACCGTCGACCTCGTCGGGATTCGGCAACTGGGCCACGAATGACGAGTAGTCGGTGGTTCCGAGGGGCGGGAACACCTGCTGCACCACGTCTCCACCGACGGCGCAGAATTCGGCGGTGAAACCTGCAGCCGAGGTCCAGCCGAAGCCGTAGTCGTCGGCGATCACCGCGGCCGTGTCCCAACCGGCGGTGTTGTGGAGGATGTCGCCGATACCGGCATTCCACTGAGCGCCGTCGGCATGCCAACGGAAGTAGTTCGGTGCCTGGACCGAGAGGGTCGTGTCCTGGGCGCCCGAGCTGCCGTCAAGGAAGGTGACCTCCGGATGGTCCTTGGCGTAGTTGGCGATGGCGATGCCCTCGTCACCCGAGAGTGGGCCGATGATGACATTGGCACCGTCTTGTTCGACGAGCGTGCGAATCTCCTGGATGGCCCGGTCCGGGGTGTCATCACCGCAGCCGATACCCACCAGGTTGATCGGCGTACCGGCCACCGAAGCGCCGGAGAACCCGTCGAGAGCCGTGGTGGTCGAGTTCGACGTTGCGCCGGCACCGTTGATCATGCCAAGAACGGCTCCAGCGGTGATGTCTTCGTGGAAGCCACCGAAGGCGCCTTCACACTCGGCCATGATTCCGAGCCGGACTTCGTTGTCACCGGCTGTTTCCTCTTCGGGGGGAGCTTCCTCTTCGGCGGGAGCTTCTTCCTCGGCGGGAGCTTCCTCTTCGGCGGGAGCTTCTTCCTCGGCGGGAGCTTCTTCCTCGGCGGGAGCTTCCTCTTCGGCGGGAGCCTCCTCCTCAGCGACGACCTCGTCGTCGCCGTCGTCATCGCTCCCACAGGCTGCCGCGATCAACGCGAAGCCGAGGAGGATGCCGAGAATGCTCAGCCACCTCTTCCTGTCGGTTCTCTTGCTCATCTTGGTGTTCCCTCCATTGTCATGGTCTTCGTTGTCATGAGCTCGTACGGCGGAGCCGCGGTTCGGGCGCGGCGGTGGTCGGGCCGGTCGGGCCACCGAGGACGCGTCGGCCCGCAGCGCGCACCTTCTCGATGATCCCCATCAGCCCGTCGGGCGAGAGCACCATGATCAAGAGAACGAGAGCGCCGATGACGGTGTTGAAGCGGGCCTCGGTGATGCCGATGTTGTCGACCAGCGGGAGATCGCGGAGGTAGTTGTTGGCCGCGACGAACACGAACGCGCCCAGCCATGCGCCCTCGAGGTGGGCGATACCGCCGATCACCGCGATGATCAACAGGTCGAGAGTGGGCCCGATGGAGATCGACGTGGGGTCGATCTGCCCGTTCCACCATACGTTGAGCACCCCCGCGATGGCCGCGACGAAGCCGGCCAGCGTGAAGGCCAACATCCGGTGCATCGGCACGTTGAAGCCCAGCGACGACATCCGTACGGGGTCGTCGCGGATCCCTTGGAGAGCTATGCCGAACGACGTCCTCGCGACGGCTCGGAAGGTGACGTACGCGATCACCGACAGGACCACGCCTGCGTAGTACAGCCGCTTCGGGTGATCGAGGAAGAAGCCGGGGGGATCGAGGCCGGTGACCCCGCCGAATCCGGAGAACGTCGTTACCTGTCCGAAGAAGAGGAAGCCGATCACCGCGTAGGTGAGGGTCAACATCAGGTAGTAGATGCCGATCGTCCGCGCCGAGAGGGCTCCGAGAACGAAGGCGACCGCAGTGGCGATTCCGAGAGCGAAGATGACCGCGACCCACGGGTTCCACCCGAGCTTCAGGCCATGGCCCGCTTCAGCCACGGCATTCCCGATCATGAACCCCGACACGCCGAATATCAGCCACTGCGCCAGCGAGACCATACCGCCGTAGGCCGAGAGGAACACGATGGTCGACGCAGCCAGCCCGAGCATCATCGTCCGGGTCATGACGAAGTCGATGAAGAAGTCGGAGCCAAAGGCCGGCAGTAGCACCAGCAGCGCGACCACCGCCGAGATGACCATGGTGCCCGTCGACGGCCGGCCGGTCATGCTGACTCCACCTTGCCGAAGAGCCCGTACGGACGGACGGCCAGCACCAGGGCGAGGAGCACGAAGGTGAAGATGATCGAGTAGAAGGCGTACTCGCTGGGCAGGTAGACGGGCGAGAGGGCGAGCACCATCCCGTAGAGCAGCGAGCCTGCGAGAGCGCCCTTGACGGACCCGAGCCCCCCGATGATCACGACCACGAGCGAGTTGAGGAGCCACGCACCGTCGGCACCGGTCGACGCGCCGGCGAACGACGCGCCCATTGCGCCACCCATCCCGGCGAGGAAGGCGCCGACGAAGAACGTAGCCGCGAAGACCAGGGTGATGTTGATGCCGAGGGCGCGGACCATGTCCTGGTCGTCGACGCCGGCCCGGATCACCATCCCCATGCGCGTCTTGTTGAGCCAGAGCCAGAGCAACGCGCCGACAAGTAACGCGACGCCGAGCATGAACAGACGGCTGGTCGCGTACCGTTGGCCGAAGATGTCGATGAAGTGGGTGACCCTGCCGGGCCACACCATGGTCTGCGCCAGACCGCCGAACTCTCGGAGCATCTGGTCGGCGAGGATCACCGAGATCGCCAGCGTGATCAGCGCCTGGCGGAGCTCCTCACCCTGGTTCCAGCGCAGGAAGACCTGCTGCATCACGACACCGATGACGGCGACAACTGCGGCGCCCACGAGCATCGGAACAACCCACTGCAGTATCGAGACGTCGTCGGCGTTGATGTTGCGGGTCTTTCCGACCATCTGCTTCTGCAGGTCGATGCCGATGTAAGCGGCCAGGAGGAAGAGCGATCCGTGGGCCATGTTCACCGTGCGCATCAGACCGAAGATCAGCGTGAAGCCCGACGCCACGACGAAGAGCAGCCCGGCGAGGGTCACGCCATTCAAGAATGCGACGAAGAACTCGCCGGGCTCGGAGACAGCGGCACCGGCCGATGTACCTCGGGCGAAGAACAAGATCCACAGGACCGCGAACGCCACTGGCGCACCGATGGCCACCGCCGGGATGTGGCGCACCCACGCGCGCTGTTGCAGAAACGGCTCCGTGGGATGCTCGACCGGGCCGGCGTCGCCGATCGTCATCGAGTCCGCCCCAGGAACGTAGATTCGGGACCATGGAGACCGACCAAGAACAGCTGGATCGGGCTGCTGAGCTCGGGAGCTCGCTCCTCAGCGACGCGCTCGACGCCTTGGGCCACCGTCATCAATGTCTCGGCTGGGACATCGGCCCGGTGGGTGCGGCCGGCAGTGGCGTCGCCGTCGCCGGCCGGGCCCTGCCGCTGGCCGTGGATACCGTCGACGCCCCTGCCGAGGTGCCGTACACGGGTCTTCTGGCCGCGCTCGACGCCGTCGGGCCAGGGGACATCGTCGTGATCCCCACGGGCCGCGACGTCGCGACCGCAGTCTGGGGTGAGCTGCTCTCGACGGCGAGCAGGGCGCGAGGTGCGGCAGGCATCGTGACCGACGGGATGGTGCGAGACGTACGCCAGGTCGATCGGCTGGAATTCCCGGTCTTCGCCCGGGGCACGGTCCCGACCGACATCAACGGGCGGCTGGAGATCGTCGGTCACGGGGTCGCCGCCCACATCGACGATGTCCCGATCTCGCCGGGAGACATGGTGATCGCCGACGGGGACGGAGTGGTTGTCGTGCCGGCCGACCTGGCGGGCGCGGCCGTGGCGCACGCGTACCGCAAGAGCAGCGACGAGCAGTCGTTTCGTCTTGCTGTCGAAAGCGGCATGTTGCCCTCCGAGGCGTACCGGAAATACCGGGTTCTCTGAACGGGTACGGGCCTACCCGAGCGCCGCGATCGCGGCATCGACCGAGGTTGGTGTGCACACGTTCTGCAGTGCGAAGTTGATCGACGCCGCGTGCCAGTCGTCGTCGACGGTCGAACACGCATCCTCGGGCACGACCATGAAGTAGCCCTTGTCGGCGCCGGTGCGAGCCGTGTGCTCGATCGACATGTTCGTCCACGCACCCGTCACGATGACGGTGTCGCGGCCGGTGCCCTTCAGGAGGTGCTCGAGCTCAGTGCCCTCCCATGCACTCATGCGCATCTTCTCGACGACGAAGTCGCCGGGCTGCGGCTCGAGCCCGTCGACCGGCGCCGCTCCCCACGTGCCCTTCACCAACGCGCCGCCGGCGACGCCTTCGAACAGCGGGGCGTTCACCTTGAGACCCGGCGCTCCCTCGGCAACCACGTACCAGACATGGATGACCGGCACCCCCTTGTCTCGGCACGCTGCGGCCAGTCGGCGAGCGTTGGCCACGACGTTCTGCTTCGTGGCGTGGGCGGGCGCACCCGACTCGGCGAACGCCCCGCCCTCGGTGATCACGTCGTTCTGGAGATCCTGGATGATGAGCGCGCAACGGCTCGCATCCAACGTGATGTCGGTGTTCAGCTCGAGATCTGCCATCAGGTCCTCCTCGGTCCTCAGAATTGGCCCATGTACGGCTCGCGGTGCGGGCCGACGGTCGTTCGGAGCGTGTACAGCGACGAGCTGCTCGGCATGAACAGCGTGTGCCAGTCCTCGCCACCCCACGTGAGGTTTCCGACGTTCTCCGGGACCTGCACGGTGCCGATGTGTTCGCCGGCCGGGTCGATCACCCACACGCCTCCGGGCCCGGTCACCCAGATGTTGCCCCGCTCGTCACACTTCATCCCGTCGGGGATGCCCTCCTCGATGACACCGCTCCCGATGCCGTCGGCGAAGAGGCGGCCGTTGTTGATCGAACCGTCGGAGGCGTCGTAGTCATAGACACGGATCAAGGCGTTCGGCGTGTCGTTGATGTACATCAGGCTGTGGTCGGGCGAGAAGCACAGTCCGTTCGGCATCTCGAACTCGTCGCGCGCCACGACCAGCTCGATCTCGCCGCCTCCCGGCGGCAACCGGAAGACGCCCTGCCAACCGAGGTCACGATCACGCTCGAGCCCGAAGACGGGCATGCGGCCGTACCAGGGATCGGAGAAGTAGATGGCCCCGCCGGGCGCGACGATGACGTCGTTCGGGCTGTTGAGCTCCTTGCCCTCGAAGTGCGAGGCCAACGTCTCGCGGGTGCCATCGGGTCGCTCCATCACGAGCGACGACGTCACATGCTCGCAGACGATGAGGTTGAGATCGGCGTCGTAGGTCATGCCGTTGCCCTTGTTGCTCGGACTCATGACCTCTTCCACGCCGCGCCCAGGCGTGTACTTGCGGCGCACGTCGCCGGGCATATCGGAGAAGAGCAGGTGATGCTCGGTCGGGTGCCAGATCGGCCCTTCGGTGAAGGTGAAGCCGGTGCCGACCTTCTCGAGCTCTTCGCTCTCGTCGACGAGCCCCCAGATGGCGTCGGACGTGGCTGCTACTGCTCCCATGGGATCCTCCTGGATGTGGGTCCAGACGCGAGAGCCAGACAGTCGCGCGAGCATGGCGTGATGACCATCGCGTGCCCCCTCTACCGGCCCTCCGTAGTGGCGTGCGACCGAACGAGCGGAAGCAACGAACCGATCCAGAAGGTAGGTCAGCCACGAGTCCGTCGACAGGCACCAGCGGAGCAACTCACCCTCCCCGTTGGAGGCGGCCCAAAAGAACTAGTCCCGAACAACCTGTGCGATCGCGGTCGGCCACAGGCGCGGCCGGGCCGCTCACTATGATCGGGCCCATGCTTCCCGCTCGTCAGCGCTTCGAGATGGGCCCCAATGGGTGAGGCCGGGGCGCTCTCGCTCTATGCCGCGCTACTGAAGGGCGAGCTGGAGGGCGACGAAGCCCTCCAGGCCAGCCGGCACATCTTCGACCTGGTGATGAACAGCGTCCATCACGCGATCTGGTGGAAGGACGTCAACTCGGTGTACCTCGGCTGCAACGAGAAGCTGGCCGAGTACGCAGGCGCGACGACCCCTGCCGACTTGATCGGCAAGACCGACGCCGACTGCGCGTGGGGACCAGCCGACGTCGGACGGGGCGGTACGGGCTGGTACGTGGACCACGATCGCATGGTCGTCGAGACCGGCGAACCGATCCTCGGACTCCGCGAGCAGGTCACCACCGCCCAGGGCAGGGTGATGTGGGTCGAGACGAACAAGGTGCCACTGAAGGACCGCGACGGCAACGTCATCGGCACGTTGGGGACCTTCGTCGACATCTCCGAGCGGATCGAGGCGGAATCCGAGCTCAAACGAACCCTCGAGGAGCTCGACGAAAGGGTACGGGACCGCACGTCGGAGCTCTCACGGGCCAACGAGACCCTCCAACGCGAAGTCGAGGAACGGGTGCGCCTCGAGGAGCAGGAGCGGATCCAGCTCGCCCAGGCCGAAGCGCTGAGGGACAGCGCCGCAGCCATTGCTCGCTCCCTGCAACTCGACGACGTCATCGAACAGGTGCTCCGAGGGGTCGAGCGGCTGTGCCCACACCATCGCAGCTACGTCGCGCTCTATGACAACGAAGGTGTCCTGGAGTTGGCCGGGCAGCGATACCCCGGCCGCCCCCACGAGGAATGGCCCGAACCGCACACGCGAGTTCCCGACCTCCTCGGCGACCTCGACGGCGGATCGGTCGACGGATCCGAGCGCGACCCGATCTCGGCCAACGGGGTCGTCGTGCTCCCGCTCGAAACGGCCGACCTGAGGCTGGGTTGCCTCGTTGTCGAGCCGCTCCCGGCCCTCGACTTCACGATCGAGAACGTCGACCGCCTGGCAACTATCGCCGACCAGGCCGCCTCGGCCATCTCGAACAGCCGCTCCCTGCTCACGACCAGGTCACTCGCCGCCGTCGAAGAGCGACAACGACTCGCCAACGACCTCCACGACTCCGTCAGCCAGACCCTGTGGACGGCGACACTGGTCGCGGAGACGTTGGCCCGCTCCCCCGATCTGGATGAGCAGCAACGTGTGCAGGTCGACCGCCTGCATACGCTCGCCGACGGTGCGCTCTCCGAGATGCGGACTCTGCTGCTCGAGCTCCGGCCGTCGGTGATCGAGGAGACACCGCTGCATGATCTCGTTCGCCAGCTCGTTTCAGCGTTCTCGAGCCGAAGGAATGCCGAGTGCCTGATCGAGCTGGGCGACCCGATCGAGCTGGTCCCGACCGTGAAGGTCGCCATCTACCGGATCGTCCAGGAATCGCTCAACAACATCGCACGCCATGCGCAGGCGACCGAGGTGGCGATCAGGCTCTCGATGAGAGATGACGACCTCCGGATGTGCGTGTCCGACAACGGCGTCGGCTATGACCCAGAGCAGCCATCTGATCACCTCGGCCTGCGAATCATGGCTGAGCGGGCCGAATCGATCGGCGCCGAGCTCGAGGTCATGAGCCGGCCCGGCGCCGGCACGGAGATCTCCCTCATCGTCCCCGCGATTCTCGGGCTCCCCGTATGATCCGCGTCATGGTCGTCGACGACCACGACCTTCTCCGTGAGGGAGTTACCGCCTGTCTCAACGGCTACGAGGACATCGAGGTGGTGGGTACCGCACACAGCGGCGAGGTCGCGGTGGAACAGGCGCTGGAGCTGCAGCCCGACGTCGTCGTGATGGACCTCATCATGCCCGGAGGCGGCGGCGTGGAGGCGATCGGTGAGCTCTCGCGGCTCGCGCCCGATGTCCGCGTGCTGGCGCTCACCAGCTTCACCGAAGCTGCCCTTGTGCGGTCGGCGCTCGAGGCGGGTGCAACGAGCGTTCAGCTCAAGAGCGTCTCAGGAGATGACCTGGCAGCCTCGATCCGGATGACCGCAGTCGGGCAGTCCGCCCTCGACCCCTCGGTGACGCGCCTCATCACCAATGACCGCGACATCCTGCGCGGCCTCACCGACCGCGAGCGAGAAGTCGCCGATCTGCTGGCCACCGGACTCGCGAATGCCGAGATCGCCGAGCGCCTCTACCTCAGCGTGTACACGGTCAAGAATCACGTGAGCAATATCTTGATGAAGTTCGGCGTGAATTCACGCACCGAGCTGGTGGCGTTGATTCTCAACGACAGGTACAGCCGCGGGACCGGAGCGCCACCCAGCGCCTGACCCGGTTCCGACTAGTTCTTTGGAGCCACCTCCATCGGAGGGGGTCAGTTGCTCCGCTCGTGCCTGTCGATGCACGAGCTGGCGCGCTTGAATCTTGTCGATCCGTGGAACGCGGGTCGACATGAACATGCCGGGGGTATTCGACCCGCGACGCGTTGTCGGTCGAACCGAAGGGGAGTTACGGGATGGCAGAGGCGACCGAGGTGCTCACGCCGGATTCACCTGAGGCCGCGGCGGCGGCATTCGGTGAGGGCGGCGACGTCACGATCATCGGCGGTGGCACGATCATGGTGCCGCTCGTCACCCACGGCGTCGTGCAACCGAACAAGGCGCTCATACTGGCCGACGCCGGCCTCGAAGGCGTTGACCAGAGTGGGACCACCGTGACGATCGGCGCCATGACGTCGGTGTCCGCGTTGAGCGAGCTCGACGCCCCACTCGGGCCGTGCGCGGCCAACCTGGGCGATTCGGAGGTCCGGGATCAGGCGACGGTGGGCGGCAACCTGTGCGCGGTGGCCCCGCCCGAGCACCCGACCGGCGATCTCCAAGGTGCCTTCGTCGCCCTCGGTGCCTCGGTTCGATCCACGGGCGCCGGTGGCGAGCGGATCGAGCCCGTCGCCGACTTCCTTGCCGACCGCGACAACCGCCTCGTGCTCGACGTCACCTACGAGCAGCCCCAGGCCGGTGCGTTCGAGAGCCTCGACCGGCCCCACACCCACCACCCCACCCCACTAGCGGTCTCCGGTGCGCGATTGGCCGACGGAAGTATCCAGCTGGCTGCCACTGGTGCCGCGCCCACCGCCGTCCGGCTGCCCTCGGCCGAGGCCGAAGCATCCGATCCTGACGCGGCGGGAACCGCCGCCCTCGGTGATGTCAGACTCGTCGACGACGCGGTGTCGTCGGCGTGGTACCGCGAACGAATTCTTCCCGTCCTCGTGCGTCGGGTGCTCGAGCAGCTCGGCTGAGCCGGGACTCGAGAGAGAGGAGTCAACGATGAACATCACGGTCAACGGCGACGAGCTGGAGGTTCGCAGCCCGGGTCTGACGTCGCTCCTGCGGGTCCTGCGCGACGAGCTCGACGTCGTCGGACCCAAGGCCGGGTGCGAGGCCGGCGGATGCGGCGCATGCACCGTCCTGGTCGATGGCGCGCCACGTCGTTCGTGTCTCACAGCTGTCGCCGCCATCGACGGAGCCGAGGTCACGACCGTCGAGGGCCTCGGTGCCGCCGACGACCTTTCACCGGTCCAGCAGGCGTTCGTCCACTATTACGCCGCCCAGTGTGGGTTCTGCACCCCGGGGATGGTGGTCGCCGCGACCCACTATCTCGACAGCGGTGGCAGCGACGATCGCAAGGAGATCCAAGAGGCACTCCGTGGGCACGTCTGCCGCTGCACTGGTTACGTGAAGATCATCGAGGCCGTCGCCGCCGCCCGCGGTGGGAACTTCGACCTGACCACAACGGCCGAGGGCGGGTACACCACCGTCATGACCGGAGACGCGAAATGAAGGCCGTCGGCGCCCGACTCCCCCGCTACGACGGCGTGGGGCACGTGACCGGACAGACCACCTACGTCGACGACTTCCGCGTCCACGGGATGCTCTGGGCCAAGGCCCTGCGCTCGCCAGTGCATCACGCGGCCATTACCAAGCTCGATACCAGTCGCGCCGAGGCCGTCCCGGGCGTTCATGCCGTTGTCACCCACACCGACGTACCCCAACTCGAGTACGGCCACCTCTCCGGCCTCGGCATCCCCGCCGACGAGCCCCTGCTCGCCAAGGACGAGGTCCGCTACATGGGCCAGCCGATCGCGCTGGTCGCGGCCGAGGATCTCGAGGCGGCCACCGCCGGCGTCGCCGCCATCGAGATCGAGTACGAGGAGCGCCCGACGCTCTGGGACGTCCGCGAAGCGTTCGACTCCGATGCAGCGGTGGTCCATCGGTGGGGAAACTGGTACCCACACTTCGAGGACGAGATGGATCGTCGCCAGATCCGCAAGGGCGACATTCAGAAGGCGTTCGAGGACGCCGACCACATCATCCAGGGCGTCTACCGGCCCGCCGCCATCGAGCACGTACCGATGGAGACACAGGTATCCATGGTGGTGCCCGAATCCGACGGCCGGCTCACGATCCACTCGTGCACCCAGGCGATGTACTTCTCCCTGGGCGTGATCTCGGCTCATCTCCAGGTGCCGTTGAACAAGCTGAAGATCGTCGGTGGCACCGTCGGTGGTGGCTTCGGTGGCAAGGTCGACACTGCCAGCGAGACGATCACCGCGCTGGCCGCCATGAAGGCCGGCCGGCCGGTGAAGTGGCGCTGGACCCGCGAGGAGGAGTTCCTGGCCAGTTCAACCCGTGCGCCTTGGCACATGGAGATCATCGACGCGGTGACCTCCGACGGCTGGATCCTCGGCCGCAAGATGCTGACGCTTCACGACTCGGGCGCCTACGCCCGGTTCTCGCCGTATGGCCTGACCAAGCACAGCTTCCACCACACCGGGGCGTACACGATCCCGCACCTGCATTTCGACGGCTACGTGGTGTTCACGAACCGTGTACCGACCACGGCCATGCGCGGGTTCGGCGTGACGTCGGTGTCGTTCGCAGTCGAGACCCACATGAGTCGCATCGTCGACGAACTGGGCCTCGACCCGTACGAGTTCCGTCTGAAGAACGCCAACCGCATTCACGACACCTCACCCAACCGGATCAGCTACACCGACCCGAGCACGGTCGACGTGCTCCAGTCGATCGCCGGTGCCACCGGACACGACCTTGCTCCGGCCTACGCGGCGGCCACTCGAGAGCCGCGTGAAGGCGAGTGGTTGCCCGATCATCTCGTCGACCAGATCAGTACGGAGGGCCACTGATGGCGAAACACACCGGACGCGGCCTCGCCGCCATCGAGTACCCGTCGGGAATGAACCAGAACGGCGACCCCTCCCAAGCCTGGATCAAGGTCAAGCCCGACGGGCGGATCGACGTGTTCTCGGGCACGTCCGACATCGGCAACGGAGCCAAGACCATCCAGTCCCAGATCGTCGCCGAGTCGATCGGCGTCCCCTACGACTGGGTCACTTTCGACAACTCGAACACCGACTCCTCGCCCGTGTGCACCGGCACGTTCGCATCGCGCGCGACCGTGATTGCCGGCAACGCTGTGCTGAAGGCGGCCGAGGAGGTGAAGACGAAGCTGCTCGAGATCGCCAGCGCCGAGATGGAGATCGGACCGCAGGACCTCGACATCATCGATGGTGAGGTCCAGGCGCGGGGAGCGCCCAGCCTGACGATGGATGTCGCCGACGTCGCCGCAGCCGCCACCTATGGCCACGGTCAGCTCATCACCGGCACTGGCGCCGAGCTCAACGCGTTCGCGGCAATCACCAACTCCGAGACCGGCGAGGTCGACAGTCCACCCCACGCCGCCATCTCCTATGCGGCCTGTGCAGCCGAGGTCGAGGTCGACGACGAGACCGGGATCGTGCGCATTGTCCGCATGGTCCAGGCCTACGACGTCGGGAAGGCGATCAACCCGACGCTGGTGGAGGGCCAGATCGAGGGTGGAGCAGTGATGGGGCTCGGCCTCGGCGTGCTCGAGGACAGCTACCCGTACTACCCCTCGCCCGATCACCGCGGTTCTCACTTCGGCTCCTACTTCGTCCCCGGGATGGAGGATCTGCCCCAGATCGAGACGATCATCATCGAGAACCCGTCGGCCACCGGTCCCTACGGCGCGAAGGGCATCGGCGAGATGGCCAACAACAGCCAGCCGCCGGCCATCGCGGCGGCGGTGCATGACGCCGTCGGCGTGTGGGTGACCGAGTTGCCGATCACGCCTGAACGGGTGCTTCGGGCGCTTGATGCCAAAGCTGCAGGCGGCGGCCAGCCCCGCCGTGAAGGCAAGCACATCGTGTTCGACGAGGAGCTCTCGGTGAACAGTGTGGCCAGCGGGATCAGCTGGACCTCCGACTCGTGACGGGGTCGCCGTTCGGCACCTGGAATGGCGTCGAGCCCCATCCGATGTTTCCTGGCGTGACCCTGCACGCCGCGGGAGGGGAGCAGGTGCTGATGTGCCGGGTCGACTACGAGCCGGGCACGACCGTGGCGCGCCACAGCCACGACGCGACCGAGCAGGTCATGTACATCCTCGATGGCGACGTCACCCTCACGGTGGGGGACGAGACACGCGAGCTGAAGGCCGGCGACGTGTCGGTGATCAACCGCGGCATCGACCATGAGCTGCACTCGGTGGAAGGCTGTCAGTTCATCGAGGCGCTCTCGCCGGTGCCGCGCGACCACGTGCCCGATGCCGATCGGGATCTCGTTCTCGACGCCCTCGGTGACTCCCTACACGTGGACAGGTAGCAGCGATGATCGTCGAGCAGCGCGACTACCACATCCATACCGGCAAGCTGAAAGAGGTCGTCGGGCTCTACGAGCACGAGGGGATCGCCATCCAGCGCGAGCACCTCGGGGAGTTGCTCGGCTGGTACACCACCGACGTGGGCGCCCTGTCGACCGTCGTCAGCATGTGGGCCTACGCCGACTACGCCGACCGCGAGACGCGACGGGTGGCCCTCGGCGCCGACCCGCGCTGGCACGAGTTCCTGCCGAAGCTCCTCCCATTGATCCACACCCAGCAGAATCGGATCCTCGTGCCGACCAGCTTCTCACCAGCGCGATGATGCAGCCCGATTCCATGCTGGAAGGACAGGTGGCCATCGTGACCGGCGGATCCCAGGGCATCGGCCGTGCCATCGCCGGCGGCCTCGCCGCCGCGGGAGCCCGCATCGTCGTCGCTGACCTGCAGGGTGCCGAGGAGGCGGCCGCCGTCTATCCCGGGGGCGTCGGTCTCACCGTCGACGTCTCCTCCGAGACCGACGTGGCTCGCATGGTCGAAGGGACCGTCGAGCAATGCGGTGGCGTCGACATCCTCATCAACAACGCCGGGTTGTACGCATCCCTGCCCATGCGACCGTTCGAGGAGATCCCGGTCTATGAGTGGCGCCAGGTCATGGATGTGAACGTGCTCAGCATGTTCCTGTGCTGCCGGGCAGTCGTCCCGCTCATGAAGGATCGCGGCGGCGGCCGCATCGTGAACATCTCCTCCGGCACGCCCTTCCGTGGCGTTCCCTTCCTCTTGCACTACGTCACGAGCAAGGGCGCCATCGTCGCCTTCACGCGATCGCTGGCCAAAGAGCTGGGGGCAGCAGGCGTATTCGTGAACTGCGTCGCTCCCGGCTTCACGATCAGCGACGGGGTCAAGGCCCAGCCTGAGGTGCTCGAGGCGCTGGCCGAGGTCTCGGTCTCAGCCCGCACCCTGAAGCGCGACCAGCTCCCGGAGGACGTGGTCGGCGCCGTTGTGTTCCTCTGCGGCCCAGGATCCGAGTTCATCACCGGCCAGACAATGGTCATCGACGGCGGCCAGTTCTTCCATTGAGTCTCGTCAACCTGTCCGTACACGTCCTCCCGGACGGCATCGACGCCGAGACCGCCTCGCTGGTCGTGTACGACATCGATCAGAACCTGGCCCATCTCGGCCCAGTGACGATCGCCGGCCCGTGCGTGGCGTGGAGAGTCGGCGAGAGCTACGGCGGTCCGACGTTGACCGCGCCGATCGACCTCGACCCGAGCCGAGACTGGCTGGTCCGATGCGACCGCGTGGACTTTCCGCCCGGCGGCGTGGCCTATCGCCACACTCATCCCGGTCCGGGTATCCGGGTACTCTTGCACGGCGGAATCCGTATCGAGTCCGCGGGCCTGACCCATGACTACGGACCCTTCGAGCCATGGTTCGAGAACGGCCCCGAGCCCGTGTTCGCCCAGGCCTCAGCGACGAGCGAGACCGCGTTCGTACGGGCCATGTTGTTGCCGAGGGAGTGGGAGGGCCGGCGCACGATCAGCTACGTGGATGTCGCCGACGCCGCGAAGCCGAAAACGCAACGGGCGACGGTGTTCTTGGAGGCGCCGATCGAGCTCTGACCCCTCGTGGGCGTCAGTCGAGGTCCGGAAGCGGTCGGCCCTCGGCCACAGCCCGCCGGAATGACTCGACCGTCGCCGCGACGCCATCGGCTAGCGACATGACCGGCGGCGAGCCGAGCGCCGTTCGCAGTGCAGTGTCGTCGAAGTCCTTCGGCAGAGCCAACGGCTCCGAGCCATGGGTCAAACCGTCGAAGTCGGTCGCGGCGACGATCGCCTCGACGAGCTCGGAGATCTCGCCGACTTCGCCGCCCAGGTTGTGGACCGCCGCGCCGAGGAGCTCCGCACGAGCTGCGCGCACGAATGTGGCGGCCACGTCGGCGGCGTGCTGGAACAGCAGGGTGCCGCCGTAGTCGATGTGATAGGAGCGGCCTCGGACCGCGGACAAGATGGCTGTCGTCGGCTGCGAGGTCATACCCTGATCGCGTCCGGGCCCGTACACGGTATGGGGCCGCAGCCCGATGCTCGACACCTCGTGGTCGAGCCAATAGACCCGGGCCGCATCCTCGTTGGCGACCTTGTAGATCCCGTAGAGCGTGCTGGGCAGACGGGCTGCGTCGGCTGGGAGGACCTCGGTGTCGTAGCTCTCGGGCGGGCCGTACACAGCTGCGCTGCTCGCATAGACGAGGTGGCGGACGTCGTGTGCCTTCACGGCCTCCAACACGTGGATCGTGCCGGTGACGTTCACCGCGGCCCCGCGGGCCGGGTCGGCTCGACAGAACGGCACCTGCAGGGCTGCGAGATGGATCACATGGGTCGCGGCTCCGACGGCGGCAGAAACCTGCGCGGCGTCTGTCAGATCGCCGCGGATCAGCTCGACGTCCGAGAGCTGGCCGGGGTCCAGCACGAGACGGAGTCGCCGATCATCGGCACCGGCGTCGAAGATTGTGACCGCCGCACCATCGGCGACGAGCAGCCGGCACACCCAGGCACCAAGACAGCCGAGGCCCCCGGTGACCAGAAACCGCTCACCGCTCATATGCAGCGGTTCACGATCGCGCCGACACCCTCGATGGTCGAGGTCAACACGTCGCCGGGAACGAGGTAATCGGGCGGCACGCGGCCCAGCCCGACCCCTGAGGGGGTGCCGGTGAAGATCAGGTCGCCGGCACGCAGCTCGCACGTCGACGACAGGTAGGTGATGATGCTGGGGACGTCGTGGATGAGCATGGACGTGCGCGAAAGCTGCTCGGTCGTGTCGTTACGGTCGCAGCGGATCTCGAGATCCCACGGGTCATCGAGCTCGTCGAGGGTCACGATCTCGGGCCCGATCGGCGCGAAGTTGGCGTGTGACTTGGCCAAGCTGAACTGGGGGTAGGCCCCGGCGAGCTGGCAGGTACGTTCGCTGAGGTCCTGGCCCACGGCAAAGCCGGCGATGTGTGCCGCAGCGTCGTCGAGATCGATGTCGCGGGCGGTGCGACCGATGACGACGACGAGCTCGACCTCCCAGTCGCAGTTGCCCGGAACCAGCGGTATGTCGTCGAAGGGTCCCGCAACCGCGGACGGGAACTTGGTGAACACCATGGGGTCGTCCGGTACCTCCATGGCGACCTCGCTGCCATGGTCGCCATAGTTGATCCCGATGGCGAAGATCTGGCCAGGTGCCGGGACCGGGCAGGTCAGGGACGAGCGCTCGTAGGTCGAGCCGCTCCCCGGCTCGATCGTGTCTGCCCACGATGTGAAGCCCGCCCAGTCCTCGAACAGCGCCATCGGATCGGAGCCGAATCGGCCGCCGGACGCCTCGGCCACGTCGACGGCAGTGTCGGCAGCGATCAGCACGGCTCGACCCTCCAGCGCGGCGACTCTCATGCGATGTCAGCCTGAGACCATGAGCCGTCGATCAGCCGCCACATCGCACCTGTCGGATTCGGATCCTGCAGCTCGGGAGGCAGCCGGTGATGGCGAACGTTGTCGTAGCAGTGGAGCGCGGCGAATCGGTTCATCGAGGCTGGGATGCCGACGGCGGTGAAGCCGGGGTGGCTGGTCGATGGGTAGGGCCCGCCGTGGTTCATGGCCGGGCTGACGGCGACTCCGGTGGGCATCTTGTCGTTCAACAAGCGGCCGACCCGGGCGCGGAGCGCGGGCTCGAGGTCGTCGTACGCTGCATCGTCTGCACCCTCGGAGTCGCTGTAGAGCGTGCCGGTCAGGTTGCCCTCGAGATGAGAGGCGATCTCGTCCATCTGCTCGAGATCGGCGGCTCGCACGATGAGCGAGACCGGTCCGAAGGCCTCGGCCTGCAAGGCAGCCGGATCGGCAAGGAAGTCGGCCCCCGAGACGGTGAGCAAGGTGTTGGCGTAACCGAAGGTGTCGTTGTTGTCGGAGAACCCGCCGGTTACGACCTCGGCGCCGGCAGCAACCAGGCCGTCGACTGCGGCCGAGATCGAGTCGGAAGGGGACAACAAGACACCGGGCTCGCCGTTCTCGAAGAGGCGCTGAGCCGCCGCCACGAAGCGGTCGGCGTCTTCGCCTCCTCGGAGGACGACCAGGCCCGGGTTGGTGCAGAACTGGCCTGCCCCGAGCGTGCACGAAGCGAAGAGCTCCATTGCGATGTCGTCGCTGCGCTCGGCCAGCGCGCCGGGGAGCACGAAGACCGGGTTGATCGACCCGAGCTCGAGATAGACGGGCGTGCCGGCCCGGTCGGCTGCCGCCTTCAGGGCCAGCCCGCTGGATCGGCGACCCGTGAATGCCAATGCTGCGAGATCGGGGTGGGCGGCCAGGGAGAGCCCGTCCTCGATGGCGACGCCGTAGACCAGCTGGACAGTGGCGGGCGGGAGGCCGACCGCGGAGAGGGATGTGGACGCAGCCTCGGCGAGCAGCCGGGTCGTGGTGGGATGAGAAGGGTGTGCCTTGGCGATCACCGGGTTGCCGGCTGCGATGGCGGCAGCGAAGTCCCCACCCGAGACCGAGTTGAACGCGAACGGGAAATTGTTGGGCCCGAATACGGCAACCGGCCCGCCGAGCGGGCCGAGCTTCGAGCGGATGCCGGCAGCGGTGTCGATGGTGGCCCTGCTCCACGAGCGGTCGCGAGCTGCCGCCGCGGCCTGGCGGAGCTGTCCGGTGGTACGAGGCAGCTCGATTCCATCGAGCCGGGTCTCTTGCGGCAGCGCTGTCTCCCGATGGGCGGCGTCGACAAGCTCTACCCGGTTGGCTTCGATGGCGTCGGCGAAGGTGTCGAGAAAGTCCGCCACCTCGTCCACGGGAATCCGACGCAGCTCGGCGGCAGCCTCGACGCCTGCCGCCAGGGCGGTTTCGATCTCGGCCGAGGTCGAGAACGGATACGTCGGGGCCAGCGTTTCACCAGTTGCGGGAGCTACGGCCTGGAAGGTCGCGGCCGACGATCCCGCGGCTCGCCACTTCCCGGCGATGAGGACAGGCTCGGTCATCGCTCCCATCAGCTGTCGAAGGCGATGACGCCACGAGCGACACGGCCTGCTTCCATGTCCTCGAACGCCTGGGCAAGCTCGTCGAGTGCGTAGGTCTTGGTGATGAGCTTGTCGGTCTGGAGCCTTCCCGCCTTCCACATGTCGATCAGCATGGGCAGATCGACTCGGGGACGCAGCGAGCCGGCGAACGAGCCGCGCAGGGTCTTGTTCTGGAGGATGAGGCTCGCAGCGAAGACGGAGACTTCGCTCATGACGGAGTGGAGCCCAGCGATCACGGCCTCGCCGCCCGGCCGGGTCGCGCTCAGTGCCTGGCTGATCGTGCCGGCCGAGCCGACGCTGTCGAAGACGTAGTCGGGACCGCCACCGGTGAGCTCCTGCAGCGCGGCGACCGGGTCGGCTTGGCTCGCGTCGACGGTATGGGTAGCACCGAGCTCGGTCGCCCATGCGAGCTTCTCGGGCAACACGTCGACCGCGATGATCGGGTTGCAACCAGCCAGTTGGCAGCCCTGCACCATGCTCAGGCCGATCCCTCCACAGCCGATGACCGCGGCCGAGCTACCGGCGGGGACCTTGGCCGTGTTGATGACCGCACCCACGCCGGTCACGACTGCACAGGCCGTGATGGCCGCTACGTCGAACGGCGTGTCATCGCTGATGGGGATCATGGAGTCCTCCATCAAGACCATACGCTCGGACATGGTCGATGCAGTCAGGTAGTGCTTGAGCTCGACGTCGTCGTCGGTGCGCATCCGTGAGGTGCCGTCGAGGAGCTTGCCGGCGAAGGTCGTCGACGCGAACCGCTGGCAGAGGTTCGGCTGACCGCGCAGGCAGCTCGGACAGGTCTCGTCGGCCGGCAGCCAATTGACCATGACGTGATCGCCGGGCGCCACCCGCGTGATGCCAGTTCCGACCGCTTCCACGACACCTGCCCCCTCATGCCCGAGCACGAGCGGGGGCTGCATCCGCAGCTCGCCGCGAAGGGTGTGGAGGTCGCTGTGACACACTCCGGCGGCCTTCATTGCCACCAGGACCTCACCGTCGCCGGGCGGGTCGAGCTCGATCTCCTCGATGGTCAGCCGACCGGGTTCTCGAACGACCGCAGCACGTGTCCTCATCGGCGGATACCTCCTCGCGGCGTACTCTAGGCGACCCGCCGGTCAGGCAACCTCGACGACCGGATTCCACAGGTGACCGAGACCGGTGATCGCGATGTCGACCTCGTCGCCAGCCGTGAGGGTGAACGAAGGTGGCGGAACGATGCCGGTACCGGTGAGCAGCACCGCTCCCATCGGCATGTCCTGACAGCGCACCAGCCACGGAGCCAGCTCGTGGGGCGATCGCTTCATCTCGCTCATTGATATGGCGTCACGGAAGATCGACCTGGAGTCGCGGACCACGTCGAGCTCGATCCGCAGATGCTCGTACGCCCAGTCGTCGTCAACCGGCACGAGGGCGGGGCCGATGGCGCAGCTACGCCGATAGGACTTGGCCTGGGGCAGGTAGAGGGGATTCTCGCCCTCGATCGAGCGGGACGACACATCGTTGCCGATGGTGAGCGCGCAGATCGTGCCGGTGGGGTCGACGACGATGCAGAGCTCGGGCTCGGGAACGTCCCACCCCGAGTCCGCACGCACCCCGACGGCTTCGCCGGGCCCGACCGCGTTGCCCGGCAGCGCCTTGAGGAACAGCTCCGGGCGTTCGGCGTCGTAGACGCGCTCGTAGTGGTCGGGCGTGTCCGACTCCTCCTCGCGGGCCTCGCGGCTCCGCAGGTAGGTCACACCCGAGGCCCAGACCGGTTGGCTCCCGATGGGCACGAGGAGGTCGAAGGCCCCGACGAGCGGCTCGGCGGCGAGGTCGCCGACACCGCGCACGGCTGCGGCGCCAGCCCCGAGAAGACCGTCGATGGATGCTTCAGGTCCGAGCAGGTCGGTCGGGGCGCCAGGTGGGCCTATGGCGACACGCTTGCTGCCGTCGGCGAGCCGGACGCGGTGGATCGCTCGAGCGTTCATGGACGTGCCTTTCCGATCGGAATCCCGAACTGCTGTGACTCGATCATGCCCGATGACCTCGTCTCGTGGCAGCCGAGCGAGTCTCCGCTCCCCCAATCCAGATGCCCTCGTAGACGTCGTGCTCTCCACAACATCGGTGGTCCTGATGGGACTCGAACCGACGACGCCCTGCTTGCAAAGGGCGCCGGGGCCAAGTCGCTGACCTGGCGGTTCGCGGGGAATGGCTGCTCAGGGCCAGTTTCTGGCTGACCGCTGCTCGCGTTGGTGGGCCCGCTTTGACCGTTGCTACGCGCACGCGGCGCGCACGAAGACAGCGCCGGGAAGTGGTCGGGTCGACGGTCGACATGGACCAGGGCTCTACAGAGCCGGGTACGGGGGCAATCATCCGCCCTGGCGGGGACGCGGGTAGCCCCAGACGGACTCCTGGCCGGGACCGATGGGCTCGGGCACCGGCTTCAGGACTGCTCGATTCGGGCAGTGAGTCGTGCGAGATTGCGTCTCCAGATGAAACGCAGGACCGGGCGGGTGAGGAAGGCCCCCAGTCTGTGTGGTGAACCGCGAGGAGTTCGCACGGCTCGCTGCGCTGCTCGATTCCGGCGGTGTCGAGGTGATCATCTGGGACGTCTACGTGCTGAACGATGAGGCTGCGCGGTCGACCGCATGCTGAGCCACCAGGCGAGGGGGGAGGTGGCCCCCGCCTTGGAGCGGGCAGACAGTTCGGGGCCGACGGCGACGAAATAGCGGGTCCCGATGCGTCTTCGGGCGACTACATCCCGCCCGCCCGACCGGTTACGCCCGCGCTGTTTGGGTGTCACGACGCGCGACGAGAGATGGGAGCCACTGGACTCCCATCTCTCGCCTCCGCTGGCGGCTGGCAAACCGTTGGCGGCGCAGTTCAGACGACCGGGAACAGCGTGGCTTGGAGCCGGATCAGCTCGACTTTGCCGTTGTCGTCGTAGAAGTCGCACCAGCCCTCGTTGAGCAGCGCGAACGCCATCGGACCGCCGGTCGAGGTGCACGAGGCGCTGAGTTGGAAGGTCGCTGTCGGGTTCTCGGGCGTCAGGACGAAGCTGGTTGTTCGGCCCTCGTCGTCGAAGCTGAGCGGCAGGACCGGGTCGAAGTCGTCCTCTGACTTGGTGGCGGTGAAGAGCTCGGAATCCTGGGCACCCTCGGCGTCGATGGAGGCCCAGACCGACACCGTCGAACTGCGGTCCCACGGACCCCTGAGCTTGCCTGTGCCGCTAGCGGCGTAGTCGAGCTCGACTTCGATGGCCGTGACGTGTTCACCGAATTGCTCGAACGCCGAACTGGCGTCGATGACCCGGGTCAGCGTCGCCTCCGCATAGCCCCGCCCGTTGTAGCCGTGCCAGGCGTAAGACCGGACTGCCAGCCCGCGGCTGCCGACGCTGCGTGCTTCTCCGGAGCCGCCGGCGCCGTCTTCGGCATCGACGACCTGGCTGTAGGTCACCTGCTCGTCCAGCAGGTCCAGCGCTATCGGATCGGGGAGCGGCATCGGGGTGGGCTCGGGTGTCGGCGCTGGCGCTGGCTGGGGGGCAGGCTCGGGCGCTGGTTGAGGGGCCGGCTCGGGCGCAGGGGCAGGCGCAGGCGGTGCGATCTCGCCCTCCCCTTCACCTGCTGATCCGCTTTCCGTCTCGGCGATTTCGACCAGTGCGGTTGCAAGGTTCGACCAGCCGGTCTCGTCGGTGACCTGCACAACGACCGTGTATGGCCCCGCCTCTTCGTACTCGTGGTCGGCCCGCAGGCCGGGGAAGCCGGCGGTCACTGTGTCGGTCTCGCCGTCGCCCCATTCGACCGAGACCGACGCAATGTCGTCGTCGGGATCGGTGACATTGGCGATCATCGTGGCCGTCTCGCCGGAAACGACGAGGTCCAGGCTGTTCACGACGGGATCGGCTGACGCTGTGGGGGGCTCGACAGCGGTCGTGGCCGCGATCTCGGTCGGGGTTCCGCATGCCGACCCGAGGATGGCGAGTGCTCCTGCCGCAGTGCCGAAGCGAATGGCCGACCGGCGAGTGGAGCGGAGGTGCTGAGTGAGCTTGGTGAGCATGGCTGGTTCCTTTGTCGAGGAGGTTCTGTTGGGAACCAGCGTGCGGGATCACGCCGATGATCTCGATGGCGCAAGGGCGTGTCTTGGGGGTGGTGCAGGCACCCTTCCGGTCAGGCCAGGACAGTGTTGTCGACGGGCACCGTGGCGATGACGGTCGTGCCGTCCCCGGGCGTCGACGCGACGGTGAGCTCGCCGTCCAACGCGCCGATGCGGTCGGCCATGTTCAGCAGCCCTCTCGAGGTGGCCGCGGACTCGACATCGAACCCAGGGCCGTCATCGGCAACGGTGAGCGTCAGCAGGCCGGCGGCATCGCGGCCCATCCGGATATCCACCGAGGCGTTCGGAGCGTGTTTCGACGCGTTGGCGAGCGCTTCGAGGCCTGTGAAGTAGAGCGCCGATTCGACGGTCGGCGCGAACCGACCGATCCCGTCTGCCTCGACTGCCACTCCGTAGGGCGAGCGGCGGGCGACGGCACGAAACGCCTCTGCGAGCCCATGGGCCTCGAGCGTCGGTGGATAGATGCCGTGGGCCAGTTCGCGCAGCTCCTCGATCGATCGGTCGAGCTCGTCGACAAGCTCCGACACCGGGGTGCCGTCGTTCTCCTCGCCATGGCGCGTTCGGGACTCGAGCAGCCGTAGACGCATCGCGAGGGCGACGAGACGCTGCTGAGCGCCGTCGTGCAGGTCCCGCTCGATGCGGCTGCGTTCGGCGTCGGCTGCCTGCACGACACGACGACGAGAGGCCGCGAGGTCCCGCTCGGACGCCTGCAGTTCGCGATTGAGCTGCGTTGCGCGGGCCAGCGCACGGCGCTGTAGTCGGTTGGTCTGCCAAACGACGAGGCCGATGGGGATCGTCAGCGTCGACAACGCAGCCACGACGACGATGATCTCGATGTCATCGTCGATGTCGGGGATGGCTCCGGCGTCGTCGCTGCGCAGCCCGAGAATCGTGACCGCGGCGATCGCACCCGCTCCCACGACGAGAGTTGCCATGAGCGTTTGCACTCCGAGATGCGGGGCTGCCAGCACGACCGTCATCACGACGACGAGCGCCATCATCGGCCACAGGAACGGCAGCGCGATCGACACGGTGACCGCCGTGATGCAGTTGCCGAGCATCACCAGCGAGAGAGCGTCGACGACCTTCCCGTCGCCGAGCCGGTGGCCGGCCCCGGTCAGGACCGCCGCGAGCACCGCGAGGGCCCCGACAACCCACCAGAGCAGCAGATCGCCATCGACGCTGGCCGCGACGATCGCGACAACGAGTCCGATGACCGCACCCATGCGGTCGAGCCGGATGAACGTGGAGATCGTGTCAGCGCTCGTCACCTCGCCGTCGGTGGCCGCAGTTGGCGGCGGAAAGCGCATCGTCAGACTCTACGGCACGACAGTTGTTGGCGATGCCGTGCCCGGAGATCTGTACCGTGGCCGCGATGACGTTGCTGCGAGTGGTGCTGGCCGATGACAATCTGCTCATCCGGCAGGGCGTCGCGGCCCTGCTGCAGAGCCTCGACAGTGTCGAGCTGGTGGCCGAGTGCGACGACGTCGACGCCCTGCTGAACGCGGTGGACGAGCGACAACCCGACGTGGTGATCACCGACATCCGGATGCCACCGACCCACACCGACGAGGGCATCCAGGCCGCACTCTCGATCCGCGAATCCCACCCGTCGACGGGCGTCGTCGTGCTGTCGCAGTTCAGCGAGCCCTCGTTCGTCCTCGCGCTGTTCGAGCATGGATCCGAGGGCCTCGCCTATCTGTTGAAGGAGCGGGTGTCGCCCGAAGAGCTGGAACGAGCCGTGCAGGCCGTGGCCGGAGGTGGCTCCGTTGTCGATCCGAAGATCGTCGAGGTCTTGGTAGAGGGGCGAACCCGACGCTCGTCCGCAGTCGACCAGCTGACACCTCGCGAGCGGGAAGTTCTGGCCTTGATCGCCGAGGGCTTGAACAACGCCTCGGTCGCAGAGGCGCTCGTGCTCAGCCCGAAGGCCGTCGCGAAGCACATCAACTCGATTTTCTCGAAGCTCGGCCTGAGCGAAGAGGAGACCGCGCATCGCCGGGTGAAGGCCGTCCTCATGTGGCTCGCCCAGTAGCGCACGATGCATTCGATGGTTGCGCTCAGTCGCAACTGATGCGCAGCGAATCGTCGAGGTCGATCGAGAGCAGGAGCGTGCGGATCCCTGCGGCGGCGGCGTTGGCGCAGACGGTCTCGGGGTCACCGACAAGATCGGCGGCGTACTCCGCGTTGAACACCGGTTTGCCCGCATTGACGAACGGCCGGTTCATCTCGCACTCGTCGTACTCGTGGCACTGCTCGTTGACGGCGAAGTCGAATTGGTCGACGAGGTCCGGGATCTGGTCGAGCGCGTTCTTCAGGCCAATCAGCAAGCCCCGGTCGTGGGCGGCGTCGGCGAGGAAGCGGTTGTAGGCGAGCTGGTCTTCGAGTGTGAAGTCGAATCCGGTCTCGTCGTCGTACGCAGCCACGTTGTCGGGCTCGACACCGTCGCATCCCTTGCTCACGGCCAGGTCGAGCCGCGTCTCCATGAGGTCGCGGACGGCCTCGCTGCGCACGTCGACCCATCGCTCGTCCTCCCAACCATCGAGCGGCGTGCCCAGGGCCGCGACGGGGAGCCCTTGGGCGTCCTCGCGCCATTCTTCGTAGGAACCGGCGGAGAAGTAGCAGATGACGATCCGGCCGTCATCGCTCAGCTCGGCGATGGTGGCGGTCGGCGATTCGAAGAGGTCGATGTCGTACACGTCGACGTCGTAGGAGGTGTTGATCGGGCCGTCGAGCTGCCACTGCCACGTCGAATCGACCTCGAGGACCGCTCGATTCGCCCCGACTGGCTCGGCCGATCGGTTGACGACGGAGGCGGCCTCTGGTGGCACTTCGCTGGTCGACTCGTCGTCGGCGTCCCCGCATGCCGCGATGACCAGGGCCGCGGTGACGATCAAGGCTGCAGTGCGGTGGATTGTCGGTTTGGGGCTCAGGTTGGGCATTGGAGGTTCCTGTCTCGCGGGTTGAGACCACGATGCGCCAGGGGGGATCTGGGCTCCATGGTGCCTGGAGGTGTACTGACGGTGGTATCTGCACCCCGCGACCAGCGCGGCGTGTCGGAACCAGATTCCAGCGATACCCGAAAGCGAGCTCCCGGCTTCGACATCACCTACAGCGTCAGCTTTGTGGACGAAGATGCAGAACAGCCGTCGAGCTCGGGCTCGACACGGGCGAAGGCGCCCTTCCAGGCGAACAGCTTGGTGTAGGGAACCGGTGGGTGCCGTCCCCGAGACCCGCCGGCGCGTCATTCACAGGACAACACCGCGCCACGTGCGTCGCGGCGCTCGTGCCGCTGGAGTTCCTCACAGTCGGCGGGTCACAGGGCTGCAGAACGACAGAGTGGCCTGCTCGACGAAGCCGCGATCGATGATCGCGTACTCGGGAATGGCGGTGATCGGGGTGAAGATCAACCACATGAACGGGTTCGCGAGGCTGCAGCCCAGGTCGTGAGCGGCGGCGGTGAGCCGATCCTCGGCCGCGACCATCTCGTCCGGCTCGAGGTCGCTCATGATCCCGGCGAGAGGCAGCGCCAGCTCAGCGAGAACTTCGGCCCCACGGGTCACGACCTGACCGCCGTCGAGCTCAATGACCCGGTTGATGGCTGTTGCCATCGCTTGGGTGTCGGCGCCGATGCACACGACGTTCTCGTCGTCGGGGGACAGCGAGGTGGCCAGTGCTCCCTCGCGCAAGTTGAAGCCGGACATGAA
>JAOTZB010000451.1 GCA_029861625.1 Acidimicrobiia bacterium | reverse complement strand
CCGGTGAGGTGAGAGGTGCCTGCTCTGATGGGCTCATGGGCTGGTCTGCTCCGGTGAGGTGAGAGGTGCCTGCTCTGATGGGCTCATGAGCTGGTCTGCTCCGGTGAGGTGAGAACGAGCCGGTCGATGGCGCCGAGGGCACCGCCGGTGTGCCAGTAGATCACTGGCGGCTCGAGGTGATCGACCGTCGCGAGCCAGCGCATGGCCTTCGCGTTGTAGGTCGCGTCGACGAGCAGGCCCGTGGACTGGCTGACCGCGTCGGCGAGTCGAGCTTCCTCGGGGTCGGCCATCCCGAACCCGGCGCCGCGCGCATCGTGAACTCGGAGGTGGTTCGCGGCCCGGTCGGGCGAGAGCGCGACCCCGGTCAGCGCAGCACATCGAACCGCCTTGTCGAGGATGCCCGCCTCGGTCTCGTCGGGCGGCCGCGACACCGACGCCCCGACCGTCACCCACCTCCGTCCGGCGACGGCGGTGCCGGCCACCAGACCCGAGGCGCTGCCCCCTGATCCGACCGGCATCACGATCGTCGCCCGGTCGATGCCGGCCGCGTCGAGCTGGTCGCCCAGCTCGAGCGCGGCGTGGACGAACCCGAGCGCACCCACATCGGAGGCGCCGCCACGCGGAATCGTGTACGCCACCCGGCCCTGGCGGGCATGCTCCGCCGCCAGCTCCTTGCCGACGGCGTCCATCGTCGACCGGTCGGCCGAGCCGGTGAAGGTGACAGCTGCGCCGCTCTGCCGAGCAGCGGCCAGCGCCGCGAACGGACGGTCGGGCTCGGAGCCGTAACAGACCTGGTGGACCCGCATGCCGTGGACCCGGCCCGCGACGGCGATGATCGCCGCGAAGTTCGACGATGGGCCGCCCGAGACGATCAGCTCGCTCGCCCCGTTCGCCATCGCATCGGCCACCAGGAACTCGGCGGGACGTACCTTGTTGCCGCCCCAGGAGAATCCGGTCAGATCATCTCGCTTGATCCAGAGGTCGGCCGTGCCCAGCAAGTCACCCAGGTCGTCGGCACGGTGCAGTGGGGTCGGGAACCGACCCAGATGAACCCTCGGCTGGCCGAGCTCGAAGGGCCCTATCCCCATTGCGCGTTCTCGTCGACCCGGCGCTCGGTGGCCAGACGGATCACGAGATCGACCATCTCGGGCCCGGCGCCCACGTCGATCCGCGTCGTCGCGTCGAGATCGGCTGTCGTGACGTCGTCGGGAAGGAGGTCGGCGAGCGGCCGGCCGGTGTCGCGGGCGCGGCGATATGCCTCGTTGAGCACCGTCTGGGCCTGGTGCTTGCCGAGCCGGCCCGCCAGGCGGCTCAACAGCTGCTCCGAGGACGTGAAGCCGGCTGCGGCCAGGTTGGCGAGCATGGCGTCGGGCTCGACCTCGATGCCCTCGACGAGCGTGCGGGAGAGCGACGTCGCGGCCGTGGTGTAGTGGCAGAGCTCGGGAAGGGCGACCCACTCGACCTTCCACCCGCGGGCGTCTCGCTCGTGTTCTTGCACCATCGTCTCGGTCAACAGGCCGGCCTGGGCTCGCACCAGCCGCGCCAGTGTGACGATCTGCTCGCTGACCTCCGGGTTCCGCTTGTGCGGCATCGTGATGCTGCCGACCACCGTGGCGGAGGAGGCTTCGAGCACCTCGCCCAGCTCCGGTCGCTGGAGTACGTAGATCTCGTTGGCGATGCGGGCGAGCGTGGCGGAGGCCATCGCCATCACGTTCGCGAACTCGGCCAGGCGATCGCGGGCCGTGAGCCAGGAGATCGTCGGCTCGACCAGGCCGAGCTCGGCGCAGAAGGCTCGTCGAAGCGGGAGCGCGTCGCGGCCGAAGAACCCCAGCGTTCCGACGGCACCGCCGAGCTGCGCGACCAGCCAGCGGTCTCGCGACTGTCGGAGTCGTTCCAGGTGGCGTCCGATCTCGTCGACCCAGGACGCGATCTTGTAGCCGAACGTGATCGGGGCGCCGGGCTGGCCGTGCGTCCGGCCGGACATCGGCGTGGAGCGGTACTCCGTGGCGAGCTGCAGCAGCCGACCCTCGATGTGCCACAGATCGTCCCAGACCGCGGCACCGATCACGCCCATCTCGAGCGCGAGCGCAGTGTCGGTGATGTCCTGCACCGTCGTGCCGTAGTAGACGTCTTCGCGTGCGGCCGGCGGCAGCGCGGCCTGCAGGGCTCGGATGAGTCCGAGGGTCGAGTGGGAGGTCTCGCGGGTCTCCATTGCGATCTGGTCGATGTGGAGCTCGTCGACTCGAAGGGCGGAGATGGCCTGGGCGGATTCGGCGGGGATGATGCCGAGCTCGGCCTGGGCCCGGGCCAAAGCCGCGATGACGGAGATCCAGCGGTCGAGCCGACCGCGCTCGCTGTACAGGTCCCTCGAGAGCTCGGTGCTCCACAGGTGTCCGTAGATCCGCGAGTCGATCAGGTGGGAGTCCACGTGAAACCCT
>JAOTZB010000450.1 GCA_029861625.1 Acidimicrobiia bacterium | reverse complement strand
GACATCGTCATCGGCTACGGGCGAGCCGGCGACGAGGTCTTCGTCGGCGACTGGGACGCCAACGGCACCGACACCTTCGCCGTCCGACGGGGCAACGTCATCCATGTGCGCAACTCGACATCGTCGGGTCCGGCCGATGTGGTGTTCGGCTACGGGCGAGCCGGCGACGAGGTCTTCGTCGGCGACTGGGACGCCAACGGCACCGACACCTTCGTCGCCCGTCGAGCCGGCCCCCTGCCCGGGGAGCCATTCGCCCACTTCGCCCCGGCCCTCGGCGAGACCGCCTCGGTGGTCGGAGTCGCCTTCGACGACACGCTCGACGTCCGGGCCGGCCCCGGGACCGACTTCGGCGTCATCGACTCGCGCGGGCCCCTGGACGAGGTCGTCGGGACCGGCGAAGGCCGGATCCGGCACGATCTGGGGTCCATCTGGTGGCGGGTCACGTTCGACGGCACCGGCGGGTGGGTCGAGTCACGCTTCGTTGCCGAACTGGGTGGGGTCGCCGACGAGACCTCCCGGGTGGTCGCGATCCTCGGACGCATCCCGACTGCACCGACCATGCTCCAGCTGGGCCTCCTGGTGGCCCAAGCTCTGTCCTCGGACGAACCACCATCGACGATCACGGTCACGATCGCGCCGACCCTCGGCGATCTGGGCGAGGTCACCTATGACGTCGTGGGTCTCGGTGACGACGCCGTCTTCGGGCTGCGGCTCCACGTCTTCGGCCAACCCGACGCCGGCGGCACGAGCTTCTCCCTCAAGAGCGTGGAAGCAACGTTCATGTGTGATCGCGGGGTCTCCTCGAACGGGCTCTGCGTCTGAGCAGTCGGCACGAGTGACCGAACGGGCTCTGCGTCTGAGCAGTCGGCACGAGTGACCGAACGGGCTCTGCGTCTGAGCAGTCGGCACGAGTGACCGAACGGGCTCGACGCCGAGCTCAGCTGATCTTGAGGAAGAGCTTCTCCAGCTCGTCCGACGTGATGCCGTCGGCCTCGTCGGCGTTGGTGACGCAATACCGCATCCCGGCGCCGACGAGCCGGTAGCCGATGCGATCGAGAGCGGACTTGGCCGCCGAGAGCTGGGTGATGACGTCGCGGCAGTCCTTGCCGTCCTCGAGCATCGCCTGGAGACCTCGGATCTGGCCCTCGAGGCGTCTGAGGCGCTTCTGCACGTCGTCCTGAACATCGTCGGGAAACTTGAGCATGCGACCATCATATACCGCTGGGGCATATACCCCTAGGGGTAGTTGACGTAAATACCCCCAGGGGTATATACTGGAACGAATGCACCAAGATCGCTCACGTGTCGACCGCGTCGCCCCGCTCGTCGGGTTGCTCCGCGGCTACGAGCGCACAGATCTCCGCGGAGACCTTGCTGCCGGACTGACCGTCGGAGCCATGCTGGTTCCCCAGGCGATGGCCTACGCGCTACTGGCCGGTCTGCCGCCCGAGGTCGGCCTCTACGCCGCGACGCTTCCTGTGATCGCGTACGCCTTCTTCGGCACGTCGCGCCAGCTGGCCGTGGGGCCGGTCGCGATCGTCTCGTTGCTGACGGCGACGGCTCTGGCTCCCCTCGTCGAGGAGGGCACTGCCGGCTATCTGGAGGCGGCTGCACTCCTGGCCCTGATGGTCGGCGTCGTCCACGTCGTTCTGGGACTCGGCCGGCTCGGCTTCCTCGTCAATCTCCTGTCGCACTCGGTCCTCGTCGGCTTCACCGCCGCTGCGGCCGTCATCATCGGGTTCAGCCAGGCCAAGCACATCTTCGGGATATCGGTCGACCGCAAGGATCATTTCCTCGAGACCGTTCGTGAGGTCGCGGGCAGTCTGGGAGACACCAACGGTACGACGTTGGTCCTGGGCCTGACGTCGATCGCCGTCCTCGTCGGGCTGAAGCGGGTGGCGCCCCGCGTGCCCGCCGCTCTCGTCGTCGTCGTCGGATCGACGCTTGCCGTCTCGCTGCTCGATCTGGAGGATCGGGGCGTGACGGTCGTGGGCGAGGTCCCCGGTTCTCTGCCGACGTTCGGGCTCCCCGGTCTCGACGGCTCGCTCATCGGCTCCCTGGTGCCGACTGCGCTCGTCATCACCCTCGTCGGTTTCATGGAGTCGATTGCCGTGGCCAAGGTGTACGCCCGCCGAAATGGTTACGACGTCGATCCGAATCAGGAGCTGGTCGGTCTCGGCATGGCCAACACGACTGCCGGTCTGTTCGGCGGCTATCCGGTCACCGGCGGATTCTCCCGGACCGCCGTCAACGCCTCGGCGGGTTCCAGGACTCCGGTCGCGTCGCTCGTCACGGCAGGGCTGGTCCTGTTGACGATCGTGTTCTTGACGCCGCTGTTCACCTCGCTGCCGAACGCTGCGCTCGGAGCGATCATCATCGTCGCCGTCGCCGGGCTGATCGACGTGGCCGAGATGCGACACATCGCCGCTGTGAAGCGGACGGATCTGA
>JAOTZB010000148.1 GCA_029861625.1 Acidimicrobiia bacterium | reverse complement strand
ACGCTGCTGAGCTGAGACGCCTCGAGGCGATCGTCGCCGATGAGTTCCGACGCCTCGGGATCACCTTCACCGTGTACAGCGAGAACGAGGGCATCGAGCGCACGTGGCCGATGGACCTGTTTCCCCGCCTCATCGGCGCGGCCGAGTGGCGACACATCGAACGCGGGTTGGCTCAGCGGGTGACGGCCTTGAACCGCTTCCTCGAGGACCTCTACGTCGGCGAGCAGGCCGTGGTCGCCGACGGGGTGATCCCCGGATGGCTCGTCACCAGCTCGCCCGGGTTCGAACGAAGCGCCTCCGGCATCCTGGTCCCGTTCGGGGCTCACTGCATGATTGCGGGTATCGACCTCGTCCGGGGCGCAGACGGCGACTATGCCGTACTCGAGGACAACCTGCGGAACCCGAGCGGCATCTCGTATGTGATCGAGAATCGCGCCGCCATGGCCAAGGCCTTTCCCAACCTGTTCGCCGACCACACGGTGCAGCCGGTCGAGCAGTACGGCCGGCTCCTCCGGTCGACCCTCGAGTCGGTGGCGCCACCGACCGTGAGCGACCGGCCGACGATCGTCATCCTCACGCCCGGCGTCCACAACTCCGCCTACTTCGAGCACGCGTTCCTCGCTCGGTCGATGGGTGTCGAGCTCGTCGAGGGCCAGGATCTCGTGGTCGACGATCAGGTCGTGTACGCCCGCACAATCGGCGGTCTGTTGCCGGTCGACGTCATCTACCGGCGCATCGACGACGCATTCCTCGATCCCATCGCGTTCCGAACCGATTCCGCGCTCGGCGTCCCCGGACTCCTCGGCGCGGTGCGGGCCGGTGCCGTCACGATCTGCAACGCCATCGGGAACGGTGTCGCCGACGACAAGGCGATCTACCCGTACGTGCCTGCCCTCATCCGCTACTACCTGGACGAGGAGCCGGTCATCCCGAACGTCGCGACCTACGTCATGTGGGACGACGATCAGCGCGCCGACGTCCTGGGCCGCCTCGACGAATTGGTCGTCAAGCCGGTCGCCGAGTCCGGCGGCTACGGAATCGTGATCGGACCGCATGCCACGGAGGCCGAGCTCGACGCCGCCAGGGCCGGCATCGAGGCCGATCCGCGGAAATGGATCGTCCAGGATGTCGTCGATCTGTCGAGCCTGGCCTCGCTCAGCGACGACCACCTCGAGCCGCGCCACCTCGACCTGCGGCCGTTCGTCCTCACCGGTGAGAAGACTCGGGTCTTCCCGGGCGGGTTGACGCGGGTGGCGATGCGGCGCGGGTCGCTGATCGTGAACTCGTCGCAGGGCGGCGGCTCGAAGGACACATGGGTGCTCGCCAACGGACAGGGTGACCGATGATCCTCACCCGGCACGCCGAGTCGATGTTGTGGGTGGGTCGGCACCTCGAACGGGCCGAGATGACCTCGCGGTGGCTCAATGTGGCCAGCGCCTCCGCGATGCACCTGACACCGGAGGACGCCGAGGTCGAATGGTCCCAGATCGTGCGAGCGCTCGGGCTCGAGGACAGGTTCGGGAAGTCCCACGATTGCTACGAACAGCGGGCGACGTGCGAGTTCCTGCTCTCCGATGACGAGAATCCCGGGTCGGTGACGTGGGCGATCACGGCGCTGCGTGACAACCTGCGCATCGCCCGCGACCGGGTGCCCGTCGAGCTCTGGGAGGAGGTCAACCGCCTCCATCTGCGGCTCGCCGGTGTCGATGTCGAACACCTGCTCGACAGCGAGCCCCACGAGGTCTACGCCATGGTGCGCGAGGGGTGCCAGGCGATCAGCGGCGTCGTCGCCGAGTCCATGATGCGCGACGAAGGACACGCGTTCATCGTCGTCGGTCGGATGCTCGAACGGTCGATGCTCACGGTCGGTCTGCTTCGAGCCGGACATGCGCGTCCCGGCGGCGAGTTCGACGGCGATCGGCTCCTGCGTATGACCAGTGCGCTCCAGGCGTTTCGCCGACTGCACGGCCACGATGCCGACCCCATCGACACGTCGCGGTTCCTGCTCGAGGCTGACGATATTCCCCGCACCGTGCTCTCGTGTCTCAAGCGGGTCGAGAGCCGGTTGGCGCTGCTCAGCGCCGACACCGACACGCTTGCGCTTCCGCAACGGCTGGTCGGGCGTCTCCGGTCACGGCTCGAGTTCGGTGACATCGGCGACGAGCTGCGGAAGTCGCCGCTCCCTGCGCTCGACGAGCTGGCCATCGACCTCGTCGCATTGAGCGACGCCATCAGCTCACAGGTGTTCCGTCCCGAGGCCGAGCCGGTCATGCACGCCCAATTCGTCCGACCCGGATCGGCACCGACATGAGACTGGACATCCGCTACAGCATGCGGTTCCGCTATCCGAAGGCGGTCTGGGAGTCGCAGAACGAGGTCCGGGTTCGACCCCGCGACGACAGCCGGCAGCGCGTGATATCCCACCGCCTCACCACCGCGCCCGCGGCGCGGGTCATGTCGTTCATCGACTACTGGGGCACGACTGTCGACCATGTCGGCGTGCGCGAACCACACACGCACTTCGAGGTGATCGCCGAGGCCGCGGTGGAGGCAACGCCGCAGCCGGTACTGCACGTCGACCCGTCGTGCGACGAGCTGTCACGTCGTGAGTTCCAGCTCTCGATGCTGGAGTTCCTCGCCCCGTCCGCTCACACCGAGCCTTCCGTCGAGATCGTCGAGGCGGCGCTCGACGCCGTCGCGGGCGCGGCCTCGGTGCCCGCCCTGATCGACGCGGTCGTCGATGCCGTCAATCATCTCCTCACCTACGAATCGGGCTCGACCGACATCGGCATCTCGTTGCCCGACCTGATCAGCGGGGGGAAGGGTGTCTGCCAGGACTACGCCCACCTGGCCCTCGCGATGTTGCGCAGCGCCGGCGTTCCCGCCCGGTACGTCTCCGGCTATCTGTTCGCGGCCGACGAGACCGCTCCGGAAGGCACCGATGAGTCCGATGTCGTCCGGGTCCAGACCCACGCATGGGTCGAGGCAGCCGTACCCGGTCACGGGTGGTATGCCGTCGATCCGACCAACTGCCAGCCGGTCGGCGATCACCATGTCGTGATCGGCCACGGCCGCGACTACGACGATGTCGCGCCGGTGCGCGGGGTGTTCGTCGGGTCCGTGACACCTGAGGTCGACGCAGAGGTCGTGATCGAGCGGATGAGCTCGACTGCCGGCGCAGTTGTCCTCGAGACGCCGGGCCGGGGGACCAGCGGGTACATGGTCGCCGGCGGGCAACGCATGCAACAACAGCAGTGACCCCGTCGCGGCCGACACGCCTTGGCGCATCGTCGCTGTCGAGGGTCGTCAGGACGCTCCTCGACCGCGGGCGTCGGCGCCCCAGCGGGCCATGTCGGCCTCGAGGTCGAGCGGCACGTTCGACGGGTCGTTCTCGTCGTGCAGCTCGAGCGGTAGCTCCCACATCACCTCGAACTCGATGCCGTCGGGATCGTGGCAGTAGAGGCTCCGGCTGACGCCGTGGTTGTTCTCGCCGACGAGGGCCCCCATCGAACGCAGGCGTTCCTTCGCCTCGGCCAGCTCGGCCAGCGTCGCGACCTCCCAGGCGATGTGATACATCCCGACGTGACGCTCGGGCGCTCCTTCGTGCGCGGCCCGGAACAGGCCGAGGTCGTGATCGGTGATCGAGTCGGGTGATGTCAAGAAGACGGCGTCATCGCTCTCGGACTTGGTGACCAGCCCCAGCGCCTGTTCGTAGAAGCGGGCCGATGTGCGCGGGTCGCCGACCCAGAGGACGGCGTGTCGAATGCCGAGCGTTGCCATGGCGCACTCCCTCGTGTTCAGGCGTTCTCGAGGACCAACAGCCCGTTGCTCGTGTTCGAGGTCGGGACATGATGGCCACGGTAGACCTCCTTCACCCGGGGGCTCAGCGCGCCCCGCATGATCATCCACATCACCAGCTCGATGCCCTCGGATCCGGCCTCGCGCATGTACTCGGTGTGGGGCACCAGGGCTTGAGCCTCGGGGTCGTCGATCAGGGTGTCCATGAAGGCCAGGTCGAAGTCGACGTTCGTCAGGCCGGCCCGTTCGCCCTGGAGCTGGTGCGACATGCCGCCGGTGCCGAAGACGACCACGCGTTCGTCGCCATCGAACTGCTGCACGGCGCGACGGATGGCCTTGCCGAGCTCGTGGCAGCGGTGTCCGGTGGGTGCCGGGTACTGGATGACGTTGACGCACAGCGGGATGACCTTGCAGGGCCAGGCCTCGGGCTCACCGCACGTGATCGACAACGGCACGGTCAAGCCGTGATCGACGGGCATCTCGTTGACGATGGTGATGTCGAACTCGTCGAGGATCAGCGACTCGGCAAGGTGCCACGCCAGCTCGGGATGACCCTGGACGACAGGTACCCGGCGTGGGCCATAACCCTCGTCGGCCGGCGGGAACTCGGGTGCTACACCGAGCGCGAACGTGGGGATCAGCTCGAGCGAGAACGCGGAGGCGTGATCGTTGTAGGCGACGATGCACACATCGGGGTCGACCTCCGCCATCCAGGCGCGGGCCGGCTCGATCTTCTCGAAATAGGGCGCCCAGTACGGCTCGGCCTGCTTGCCGTGATCGATGGCCGCGCCGATCGCGGGTACGTGCGACGTCGCGACGCCTCCGACGATCTCAGCCATGGTCGTGTTCCTTGCGATCGCCCTCGTGGCGATTTCCCTCGATGGGACGGCCGCCGTCGATCATCATCTGGGTGAACTCCTCGGTGGAGACGCCCGACATCGCCGCGCCGACCTGTTGCATGGAGAGGCCGTCGACGATGGCGAGCTTGAAGGTGTAGTAGATGTTGCCACCCAGCTGGAGCATGCCGAGCCAGTCGCGGGCGATCACCGCCTCACGCTGTTCGGGCGTGAGCGCGTAACGCTCGAGATAGCCCTCGGGGTCGGCAGAGAACGAGTCGCGGTTCGCCTGTTGGTTCAGCGACATGCAGAACATGTTCAGCGCGTAACCCTTGCGCGAGTGCTCCCCGTCGAACACGTACGTTCCCGGAATGTCGTCGTAGTCACGCACGGCTCTGGTCATGCATCCTCCTGGTCCTCGTAGGGAAGTCCGACGTATTGCTCGGACATGGCGATCTGGGCCGCCTCCGAACCGGCCAGATACGAGATCTCCTGCTCCTGCGCCCGTTGATCGAAGTCGGTCTGGTCCGGGAACCGGTGCAGCAACAAGGTCAGCCACCACGAGAACCGCATCGCGCCCCACACCCGGCGCAGGGCCATCTCCGAATAGGACTCGAGATAGCGGTCGTCCCCCTGGTAATGCGACACGAATGCCCGGGACAGGTATCGCACGTCGGACACGGCCAGATTGAGGCCCTTCGCCCCGGTGGGCGGGACGATGTGGGCGGCGTCGCCGGCCAGGAAGAGGTTTCCGTACCGCATCGGCTCCGACACGAAGCTGCGCAACGGTGCGATCGATTTCTCGATCGATGGCCCCGTCTGGATCTGGTCGGCCTGCTCGTTGGGTATACGGGCGAAGAGCTCGTTCCAGAACCGGTCGTCGGACCAGTCGTCGACGGTGTCCTCCATCGAGCACTGCACGTAGTACCGGCTCAGCATCGGATTGCGCATCGAGCACAACGCGAAACCTCGCTCGTGGTTCGCGTACATGAGGATCGGCAGCGGCGGGGTCTCGGACAGGATCCCGAGCCAGCCGAACGGACAGACCTTCTCGTACTCGCGCCGGACCGACTCGGGGATGGTGAGCCGGCTCGCGCCGTGGAATCCGTCACAGCCCGCGACGAAGTCGCAGTCGATGCGCTGCCCCACGCCGCCGTGGGTGAAGCTGACCCATGGAGAGTCGGTGGTGACGCCGTTGGGCTGGACGTCCGACGCCTCGAAGAAGATCTCGGCGCCGCTCGCATCGGCGGCCTCGTAGAGGTCTTCTTGGATGTTGGTCTGCCCGTAGGCCATCATCCGCTTGCCGACACGATCGTGTGTGTCGACCGACAGCAGCTCCTGACCGCGCCAGGCGATGTTGATGGTCTCGTGGACATGGCCCTCGCGGTCCATCCGCGCGCCGAGCCCGTGGTCACGGAGCGTTTCGACCGTGCCCCACTCGAGCACGCCGGCGCGGATGCGACCGAGCACGTGGTCGCGGGTCTGCCGCTCGAGGACGATGTGCTCGACGCCGGCCCTACCGAGGATGCGGGAGAGCAGCATGCCGGCCGGTCCGGCGCCGATGATCGCAACCTGAGTCCTCATGCCCCTACCTGTGGCCGTGCGAGTCCAGCGCTTGCGCGAGGCTTCGAGAAAGCACAGTATGTCAACCGTTCACAAGATTGTCGACAATGTGGTGAGGGAATGATCGAGCTCGCGGCGAGTGACGGACACCGACTTTCGGCGTACGAGGTGAATCCCGCCGAGGCGTCCGCCGCGGTGGTGATCGTCCAGGAGATCTTCGGGGTGAACGCCCACATCCAGACCGTGGTCGACCGGTACGCCGGCCTCGGATTCCATGCCATCGCTCCTGCCCTGTTCGACCGGATCGAACGCGGTGTGGAGCTCGAGTACACGGCCGACGGCGTCGCCGCGGGGCGCGACCTGCGGGCCGGGCTCGACTGGGGCGAGGCGGTGCTCGACGTCGGCGCGGCCGTATCGCATGCCGCCGCGTCGGGCCCCGTCGCGGTGATCGGCTACTGCTACGGGGGAAGCATGGCATGGCTGGCCGCCAATGCCCTCCCCGTCGCGGCCGCAGTCGGGTACTACGGCGGCCAGGTCCACCAGTTCATCGACCGGGCGCCCGCCGCACCGACCATGTTGCACTTCGGCGGGCTCGACCAGATGATCCCACTCGCCGACATCGAGGCCGTGGCGGCCCGCTACCCCGACGTCGCCGTCCACGTGTACGACGATGCCGACCACGGATTCAACTGCGATGCCCGGCCGTCGTACCACGAGGCGTCGGCGGCGCTGGCTCTCGAACGCACCCTCGACTTCTTGGACGACAACGGAGTGAGCGCATGATCATCGACTGCCACGGCCACTACACGACCACTCCGCCCGGCGTTGGCGAGTGGCGTGAGGCCCAGAAGGCAGCGGTCGCCGCCGACCCGGCCCACGTCGGGGAGAAGGGCACGATCACGGTCTCCGACGACGAGATCAGGGAGAGCCTCGAGGGCGCTCAGCTCATGTTCCAGCGCGAGCGCGGCACCGACCTGACGATCTTCTCGCCCCGCGCGAGCTGGATGGCGCACCACGTCGGCAACGAGCACACATCGACCGACTGGACCCAGCACCAGAACGAGCTGATACGGAGAGTCTGCGACCTCTACCCCGAGAACTTCGCTCCGGTCGCGCAGCTGCCGCAGTCGCCGGGAGTCCCGATCGACGGGTCGGTCCGCGAGCTCGAGCGCTGCGTCTCGGAGATGTCGTTCATCGGCTGCAACGTCAACCCCGACCCGAGCGGTGGATTCTGGGACGGGCCACCCCTGTGGGAACGCTACTGGTGGCCGTTGTGGGAGAAGATGTGCGAGCTCGACGTCCCCGCCATGATCCACGTCAGCGCCTCGTGCAACGACAACTTCTTCACCACCGGATCGCACTACCTGGGTGCCGACACGACTGCCTTCATGCAGGCGCTGAGCAGCGAGTTCATGAAGGATTTCCCCGAGCTGCGGTTCGTGATTCCCCACGGCGGCGGTGCCGTGCCGTACCACTGGGGCCGCTTCAGGGGCATGGCCCAGGACCAGGGCTGGGACTTCGACGAGCTCATGCGACACATCTGGTTCGACACCTGCGTGTATCACCAGCCGGGCATCGACCTGCTGGTCGACGTGGTGCCGGTCGACAACATTCTCTTCGCATCCGAGATGGTCGGCGCCGTGCGCGGAGTCGATCCCGAGACCGGCAACTACTACGACGACACGAAGATCTACGTCGACAATGCCGAGCTGTCCGCGGCCGAGCGTGAACAGATCTTCGAGGCCAACATCCGCCGCGTGTACCCGCGGTTGCAGGGTCCGGGAGGACAACGATGAACCGACACGTGGTCGTCACCGAGATCGAGCGCACACCGATCGACATCGTCGACGCGCTCGCCCCCATCGGCACCGCGACGGTGCACGAAGCCATCGGCCGGCGGGGGTACGTGGACCCGGAGATCACGCCGATCCAACGAGACGTGAAGATCGCCGGCACCGCCGTCACGGTGCTGAGCCATCCGGGCGACAACCTGATGATCCACGCCGCGATCGAGGTCTGCCACGAGGGCGACATCCTCGTTGTCGTGAACACCGCGCCGTCGAGCCACGGCATGTTCGGCGACCTGCTGGCGACCGCGCTCATGGTGCGGGGCGTGCGCGGTCTGGTGATCGACGCAGGCGTTCGCGACACACCCGATCTTCGCGAGATGGGATTTCCCGTGTGGAGTCGACATGTGTCGTGTCAGGGCACGGTGAAGGCGAGTCCCGGCTCGGTGAACGTGCCAGTCGTGCTCGGTGGTCAGCGCGTCGACCCGGGCGACGTCGTATGCGCTGACGACGACGGCGTGGTCGTCGTGGCCCGGGGCGAGGCCGCGTGGGCGCTCGAGAGGTCCAACGAGCGCCTCGCCAACGAAGAAACCAGCCGGGCGCGGCTCCAGGCCGGGGAATTGGGCGTCGACTTCTACGGCTTGCGCCAGAAGATCCTCGACCTCGGTGTCGAATACGTCGACTCGCTCGACCGAGAGCAGTAGCCGGCCTGGTGGGTGCGCTCGACCTGCGCGTCGGCGTCTTCGGGCTCGGCGAGGCCGGATCGTCGATCGCGGCCGACCTCGCCGACGCGGGTGCGACGGTCACCGGCTTCGATCCGGCCGCGCGGCCGGCGCTCGCCGCGGTGCGCCAGGTCGACGATCCGCGGGCCGCGGTCGGCGATGCCGAGCTGGTGCTCGCGATCACCGCGTCGTCCGACGCCATGACCGCGTTGTCGCAAGCGCTCGACACCATGCCCGCCGGCATCGTCTACGCCGACCTCTCGACGGCCTCGCCCGAACGCAAGCGGGAGCTCGCGGCCCGCGCCGCCGAGCGATCCCTCCGGTTCGCCGATGTCGCGCTGATGAGCACGGTCCCGGGCAAGGGGCTCTTCACGCCCGCGCTGGCGGCAGGACCGGGTGCCGCGCAGTACCGGCGCCTGTTGGCTCCGG
>JAOTZB010000449.1 GCA_029861625.1 Acidimicrobiia bacterium | reverse complement strand
CGCCCGATGACGCGCGGGCTCGAGCGGATCTTCGAACTTGGCGAGACCTCACGACGTCCCTATGGGCCGACCGGCGCTGACAGGGCGCCGCTGCGGATCTTCGAAGGCTCGGAACGACGAGTTCGCCCTACTCATCCCTAGAACTGGGCGGACTGAGCAACACGCAGCGGACAGCCTGATCGCGAAACCCCTGGTCAGCGGGAATGAGCAACACTCACCGACACCCAGAAACCTGGGGAGGGTGAATCACGACATCTTCGAAGGTACCGAGCAGATCCAGCAGCTCGTCATCAGCCGAGCCATCTCCGGTCTGCGGATCGAGTAAGTCTGAGCACGGGATCGTGCGCAGGTCCCTACTTCTTGGTTGGCAGCTCAGTGACCGGCCACTACGGCCGACGCAAGGCGATGGCGATGCGCAGGTCAGCTCCGACGACTTGAACACGGGCCTCTGGATTCACGTTCACGTGTGTATCTCAGGTCCTCGGCGACGAGCCCGGTGAAGACACCGGGCTCTGCCGCCGTTCAGTGGTCCTCGATGCCGTCGGTGCAGCTCGACGAAGTGATCAACGCCCCGACGCGGCCTGCTCGTACTTGCGCACTGCGAGCGGAGCGAACACGGCGATGATGATCACCACCCAGCCGAGCGAGTAGAGCGCGGCGTGCTCGAGCGGCCATGCCGCGGGCTCCGGCGTTCCCTCCGGGATGTTCCCGAAGTGCTCACGAGCCGCCTGGGCCACGGTTGACACCGGGTTCCACTCGGCGAAGACGCGCAGCGGGGTCGGGAAGTCGTCGGTCGGCACGAACGTGTTGGCGATGAAGGTCAACGGGAAGATCACCAGCGACGACGCGTTGTTGATCGCCTCCACGCTCCCGACGCTCAGGCCCACGTAGGCCATGATCCACGAGAACGCATACGCGAACAGCAACACCAGTCCGAAGCCCAGCAGCGCGTTGCCGATCCCGTTGCTGATGCGCCACCCCACTGCGTAGCCTGCGGCGACCATCACGATCGTCGACAGCAAGTTGTAGATGACGTCGCTTGCTGTTCGGCCGAACACGACGGCCGAGCGCGACATGGGCAGCGACCGGAACCGGTCGATGATGCCTTTCTGCATGTCGTCTGCCAACCCGAGGCCGGTGAACGTGGACCCGAAGGTGAGCATCATGGCGAAGGCACCGCCGATGAGGAACTCGCGGTACGAGCCGCCTTCGATGTCGATCGCGCTCCCGAAGACATAGGCGAACAGCATGACGAAGACGAGCGGCATGATCACCACGGCCACGAGGAGCTCGGGCATGCGCGTGATCTTGATGATGTTGCGACGGGCGACGGTTACGCCGTCGGTCAGGGCCAGGCTGAAGCGTTCCATCACGCGGCCTCCTTCACGAGTTGGGTCAGTTGGTCGTCGTCGGGTTGATCAGTTCGGGTCGGATCGCTCGTCACCGCGTCCGCAGCGCGACCGGTGAGGGTGAGGAATACGTCGTCGAGGGTCGGTCGGCGCAGGCCGACGTCACGCAACGCGACGCCTTCGGCGTCGAAGGCGCGCAACGCCTCGGTGAGCGTCGCCGCCCCACCCGTGATCGGCGCCGTGAGGGTTCGGTCCACGACGCGCGGGTCGTCGAGGGAGAAACGAGCCAGGACCTCACGCGCTGCTTCCACACTGGTGTCACCGGGTAGGGAGATCTCGATCCGTTCGCCACCAACCATCGCTTTCAGCTGGTCGCCGGATCCATGGGCAATCTGGCGACCGTGATCGATCACCACGATGTCGTCGGCCAGCGAATCGGCCTCTTCCATGTACTGCGTCGTCAACAGCACGGTCCGGCCCCGGTCGACCAGCTCCTGGATGACCTCCCACAGCTCGTTGCGGCTGCGCGGGTCGAGTCCGGTGGTGGGCTCGTCGAGGAACAGCACCGGTGGCTCGGCGACCAGCGCACCGGCCAGGTCGAGGCGGCGCCGCATGCCTCCCGAGTAGGTCTTCACCGGCCGGTCGCCGGCATCGGACAGCGAGAAGCGCTCGAGCAGCTCGCGTGCTCTGACCCCCGCCCTCTTCCTGCCGAGGTGGTAGAGGCGGCCGATCATGTCGAGGTTCTCGTATCCGGTCAGGTTCTCGTCCACCGCCGCGTACTGGCCCGACAGGCCGATGCGCCTTCGGACCTCGGTCGGCGATGTGGCGATGTCCGCGCCGGCCACCGTCGCGTGGCCGCCGTCGGCCGCGAGCAGCGTGGTCAGGATCGACACCGCCGTCGTCTTGCCGGCTCCGTTGGGACCGAGGAGTCCGAGGATCGTGCCCTCGGCCACGGTGAGGTCGAGGCCATCGAGGGCGATGACATCGCCATAGTGCTTGACGAGTCCGTGGGCCTCGATGCGGCCGTTGATGGGGTTCTGGTAGTTGTTCATGCGTCGACCGTGCATCACCCCGGTCGAGGCTCGGCGGTCGCCGGGCAGGAGGGCGGAT
>JAOTZB010000147.1 GCA_029861625.1 Acidimicrobiia bacterium | reverse complement strand
TGCGAACGCTGTGCCGCGGCGCTGCTCTGTGCCGCGGCGCTGCTCTGTGCCGCGGCGCCTTGCTGAATCGTGTGGGTCAGCTCGTGGGCGAGGAGCGACTGGCCCGCCGGGCTGTTCGTGTCGGGCATGCCGTCGCGGAAGTGGATGTCGCCGCCGAGGGTGAACGCCTTGGCCTGGATGCGATCGTTGAGGTCGGTCGATGTCGTGCCGGTGTGGACGCGCACGTTGCCGAAATCGGCGCCGAACGCCGACTCCATCGTGGTGAGGACACCGGAAGGAAGGCCGCTGCCACCGCCCCGCGCCGACTGGATCCTCTGCTGGGTATCGGGGTCGAGGGCGCCCCCCTCGGGACCTACCGCCGTGCGCTGGATGCGACGGGCGTCGGGTTGTTCGGTCTCTTCGACCGCACTCCCGGATCGGATGGCCTGTACGACCTGCCGGGCGACATCGTCGGCCTCGCGCTCGTAGGGGTCGTCGGCCGCTCCCACCTCGAGCTTGGCCTGGGCCCCGGGGATCAACAGCCTCGCGGCTCGATTGCCCCCGGCCTGGTTGGCAGGCGGGCGCGTCGTCTCGTCACTCGGCTCGCGCTGCTCGGGCTCAGGCGCGTCGGGTCGGACTTCGAGATCTGCGTACTCGTGCTTGCTCACGTCTCTGGCGCCTTTCGACGGCCTGAATGGTAGTCCAAGCGCCAGATTCGGTCTGTGAGTCGAAGACCCCATCGCATGCGGCTCCGGCGGGTCGCCCGACCCATCATCGGAAATCACACCGATGGGATTCGATTTGGCCTAGGTTCGACGGACACATGCACCAACCAACAACGTATGTTCTCGATACGTCGGTCCTGCTGGCCGATCCCGACGCACTGTTCCGGTTCGAGGACAACCACGTCGTCTTGCCATTGGTGGTCCTCACCGAGCTCGAGGGGAAACGCCACCACCCCGATCTCGGCTGGGCCGCCCGCACCAGTCTGCGATCCCTCGAGGTCATCCGGGTGCACGGGGGCGGCCTCGAACAGGCGGTTCCCATCACCGAGAGTGGCGGCACGCTGCGGGTCGAGCTGAACCACGTCGACCCCATCGGGCTCCCGGCCGCACTTGCCGACGGCGGCAACGACGCCCGGATTCTCACAGTTGCGCACAACCTCGCCCGTGACGGCCGGGGGGTGGTACTGGTGAGCAAGGACCTGCCCCTGCGGCTCAAGGCATCGGTGGTCGGTATCGAGGCCGAGGAATACCGCAACGAGATGTCGACCGCTCCCCAGTGGGACGGCTTCGTCCCCCTCGAGGTAGACGCCGACCGGATCGACGCCCTCTTCGAGACCGGGGCCATCCACATCGAGGCTGCTGCCGGACTCCCCTGCAACACCGGCCTGGCGCTCACTGCCGGATCACAATCGGCGCTGGCCCGCGTGCGCGCCGACGGCTCGGTCCGGCTCGTCTCTCCCGACGCATCGGTGTTCGAGGTGCGGGGCCGCAATACCGAGCAGCGCATCGCCATCGACGTGTTGAACGACGACTCCATCGGCATCGTCTCGCTCGGCGGCAACGCCGGCACCGGCAAGAGCGTGCTCGCCCTCGCCGCCGGCCTCGAAGCGGTTCTCGAACGCCAGACCCACCGCAGGGTGCTGGTCTTTCGTCCCCTCTACGCGGTCGGGGGCCAAGAGCTCGGCTACCTGCCCGGCGACGAGAACGAGAAGATGGCGCCGTGGGCGGCCGCGGTCACCGACGCGCTCGAGGCCATCGTCGGCGACAACGTCATCGACGAGGTCCTGGGTCGGCGCCAGCTCGAGGTCCTCCCCCTCACCCACATCCGTGGTCGCAGTCTCACCGACTCGTTCGTCATCATCGACGAGGCGCAGAACCTCGAACGCGGCGTCCTCCTCACCGCCCTCACCCGACTCGGCCACAACAGCAGGGTCGTCCTCACCCACGACGTGGCCCAGCGCGACAACCTGCACGTCGGCCGCTACGACGGCGTGGCCGCGGTCATCGCCAGGCTGCGCGGCAACCCGCTGTTCGCACACGTCACGCTGCGACGGAGCGAACGTAGCCCGGTGGCCCGGCTCGTCACCGACATGCTCGACGCCGGACGACTCTCCGCCGAGGTGTCGCGCCGCTTGCCGCAACCCTCGCTGCCGGGCGTCTGACCAGACCCGGCCGCTCAGCCGTTGAAGGCGTCGAGGATCCGTTCGGCCCCGGCCACCGGCGACGCCCGACCCGACCGAACGTCGGCCTCCAGCCCATCCTTCAACCGGGCCACCGCAGGCGTGGCGTGCAGCTGTTCGAGCACCTGTTCGTCGACCATCGCCCACATCCACCGGACCAGCTGATCCTCGCGTCGGCGGTCGAACAAGCCGGCGTCGACCAATGCGTCGCGATGGCGGCCGACCTGGCCCCAGAACAGATCGAGACCGTCCTCCTCGAGCGCGCTGACGGTGAGCACCGGCGGCTGCCACTGCGCATCGGGTCCGACGACGAGATGCAGCGCGGTCGAGATGTCACGGGCCGCCGCCTTGGCCCGGACGACGTTGTCGCCGTCGGCCTTGTTGACCACCACGATGTCGGCCAGCTCCAGCACGCCCTTCTTGATGCCCTGGAGCTCGTCGCCCGCGCCGCTGAGCGCCATGACGACGAACGTGTCGACCATGTCGGCGACCGCGGTCTCGGACTGGCCGACGCCCATGGTCTCGACGAGCACGACGTCGAATCCGGCTGCCTCGAACACGGCCATCGTCTCGCGCGTCGTGCGGGTGACACCGCCGAGGGTGCCCGACGACGGCGAGGGCCGGATGAAGGCCGCCGGGTCGTTCGCGAGCCGGGCCATGCGGGTCTTGTCACCCATGATCGAGCCGCCGTGCAGGGTGCTGCTCGGGTCGACGGCCAGGACCCCGACCCGGGACCCGGCGCTGGTGAGCATGGTGCCGAGCGAGTCGATGAACGTGCTCTTGCCGACGCCGGGCACGCCGGTGATGCCGACCCGGATCGACCCGCCGGTGTCGGGCGCGAGCTCGGCGAGCAGCTCCCTGGCCTGGACGCGGTGGTCGGGGCTCGTCGACTCGACGAGCGTGATCGCCCTGCCGACCACGGTCCTGTCGCCGGCCCGGACGCCGGCGGCCAGATCGGAGGTGGTCGAAGCGGGCACCGGCGCGCCTGATCAGGCGCCGAGCGTGTCGAGGAGCCGGTCGGCGGCCTCGGGGATCACGGTCCCGGGCGGATAGACGTCGGCTGCACCGGCATCGAGCAGCGGTTGCACGTCGTCGGGCGGGACGACCCCGCCGACCACGATGACGATGTCGTCGCGATCGAGCGCAGCCAGCGCCGACCGCAGCTCGGGAACGAGCGTGAGGTGGCCCGCGGCCAGCGAGGACGCACCTACGACGTGGACATCGGCCTCTACCGCTTGGCGTGCGACCTCGGCCGGCGTCTGGAAGAGCGGACCGATGTCGACGTCGAAGCCGAGATCGGCGAACGCGGTGGCGATGACCTTCTGGCCCCGATCGTGACCGTCCTGGCCCATCTTGGCGACCAGCAGTCGGGGGCGACGGCCGGCGCGGGCCGCGAATGCCTCGACGCGGGAACGGACCCGGGTGACGGTCTCGGATTCCTGGCCCACTTCGCTGCGATACACCCCACTGATCGTCCGGATCTCGGCGGCATGTCGCCCGTACACCTGCTCGAGCGCGTCGCTGATCTCGCCGACGGTAGCCCGGGCCCGCGCCGCATCGATGGCCAGGGCCAACACGTTGCCGGCGCCCGACTCGGCCGAGGCGGTGAGCGCACCGAGCGTGCGCTCGACCTCGCCGCCGTCACGTTCGGCTCGCAGCCGTTCCAGCTTCGCGATCTGGGCCGCGCGCACCTCGGTGTTTTCGATCTTCAACACGTCGATGTCCTCGGCCTCGTCGTGGCGGTACTTGTTGACCCCGACGACCGCCTGGCGACCGGAGTCGATGCGGGCCTGCGTGCGGGCCGCCGCCTCCTCGATTCGCATCTTGGGGATGCCCGCGTCGATGGCAGCGGCCATCCCGCCGGTCTGTTCGACCTCGGTGATGTGCTCCCAGGCCCGGGCCGCGAGAGCATTCGTGAGCCGCTCGACGTGGTAGCTGCCACCCCACGGGTCGGCGGGACGGGTGGTGCCCGACTCGTGCTGGAGGAACAGCTGGGTGTTTCTCGCGATGCGGGCGCTGAAGTCGGTCGGCAGGGCCAGCGCCTCGTCGAATGCGTTGGTGTGCAGGCTCTGGGTGTGGCCCTGGGTGGCGGCCATTGCCTCAATGCAGGTTCGGACGATGTTGTTGTAGACGTCCTGGGCGGTGAGGCTCCAACCCGAGGTCTGGGAGTGGGTGCGCAGCGAGCTCGACTTCGGGTTCTGCGGGTGGAACTGCGACACGAGTCGCGACCACAACACTCGGGCCGCCCGCAGCTTCGCGACCTCCATGAAGAAGTTCATGCCGATGCCCCAGAAGAAGCTGAGGCGGGGGGCGAACGCATCGATGTCGAGGCCGACATCGAGCCCGGCACGGATGTACTCGACGCCGTCTGCGAGCGTGTACGCGAGCTCGAGGTCAGCCGTCGCGCCGGCCTCCTGCATGTGGTACCCGCTGATCGAGATCGAGTTGAACCTGGGCATCTCGCGCGACGTGTACGAGAGGATGTCGGAGATGATCCGCATCGACGGTCCGGGCGGGTAGATGTAGGTGTTGCGGACCATGAACTCCTTGAGGATGTCGTTCTGGATGGTCCCTGCGAGCCGGGCCGGCGCGACACCTTGTTCCTCTGCGGCCACCACATAGAGCGCCATGATCGGCAGGACCGCACCGTTCATCGTCATCGACACGGTCATCTCGTCGAGCGGGATGCCGTCGAAGAGCTGGCGCATGTCGAGGATGGAGTCGATGGCGACGCCGGCCATCCCGACGTCGCCGGCGACGCGTTCGTGGTCGGAGTCGTACCCGCGGTGGGTGGGGAGGTCGAACGCGACCGACAGCCCCTTCTGGCCGGCGGCGATGTTGCGGCGGTAGAAGGCGTTCGAGTCCTCGGCCGTCGAGAATCCCGCGTACTGGCGCACGGTCCACGGCCGGCTGACGTACATCGTCGGGTACGGACCGCGGAGGAACGGCGCGAATCCGGGATATCCGTCGATGGCGTCGAGACCCTCGATGTCGGCCGCCGTCGACAGGGGGTGAACCCCGATTCCCTCCGGCGTGTCCCACACCAGCGCATCGACGCTCTTGCCCGTGGCCGCTTCGACCGCCGATTCCCAGCCCGTACCGTCGTCGGCGTTCGGTGCGCTCCCGAGGTCGACAGCAGTGAAGTCCGGGATCATGAGCCCACCCCCAGGATCTCGTGCAGCCGACCCAGCAGCTCGACCACGTCGACCCCGTCGTGAACGACCTCGGTGACACCTGCCGCTTCGTACACTGCTCGTGCCTCACCCGGATCGCCGGCGAGCAGCACCGCAGCGGCACCGGCCTCGGTGAGCGCGAGCGCGGTCGAGGCGGCCCGCCCGGCGTAGACGTCGTCGGACGAGCACAACACCGCGACGGTGCAACCGCTGTCAGCGAATGCGGCCTCGGCCGCGAGCGGTGACTCGAAGCCGTCGGTGGTGCCGCCGATCGCCTCGATGCCGCCCACGGCGAGAAGGTTGCGGATCCACGCGCTCCTCGGCGTGTGCGTGGCGAGTGACCCGAGCGCGGCGAGGAAGACCCGCGGACGCTGACCCGTGGCGGCGGTGTGCGCGTCGGCTGCGTCGCGGCGCGCCTCGAACGGCGCGGCCAGCCGACGGATCGGAAACCCGGTCGGCTCGTCGGTGACAACGATGTCGAGCGGTTCCTCACCGAGGTCGGGGAACTCGCTCACGCCGGTGATGGGTTCACGCCGGGTTGCGATGCCGGCGAATCGAGCCTGCCACTGCTCGGCGATCTTGGTGGCCACGACACCGCTCTCGACGGCACGGGCCATGCCGCCGTCGCGCTCGATCGCCTGGAAGATCGACCATGCCTCGTCGGCGAGACGATCGGTGAGCGACTCGACGAACCATGATCCGCCGGCGGGGTCGATGACCTTGGCGGCGTGTGACTCCTCGAGCAACAGGAGCTGGGTGTTGCGGGCGATGCGGCGACCGAAGTCGTCGGGGGGCCGGGCCGCGACGTCGTAGGGCAGCACCGTGATGGCGCCCGCGCCGCCGACACCTGCGGCGAAGCAGGCCACGGTGGTCCGCAACATGTTCACCCAAGGATCGCGTCGGCTCATCATCGCCGTGGAAGTCACGGCCCGCTGCCGTTGTGCTCCGCTCTCGGTGCTCGCACAACAGACGTCGGCCACGCGACTCCACAGCCGGCGCGCCGCCCGGAGCTTGGCGATGGTGAGGAACTGGTCGGCCGATGCCGAGTAGGTGAACTCGAGCTCTCCACAAGCGGCGTCGATGTCGAATCCGGCATCGTCGAGCGCCCGGAGGTACTGCACGGCGGTTGCGAGCGAAAGGGCCAGCTCGTGGGCTTCGGTGGCGCCCGCATCGGCGTACCGCGACACGTCGATACCGATGGACCGAACGCCCGGGAACCGTTCGATGCTGGGCGCGGCGACCGCGGCCAGTGCCGCCTCGACGGCCGGCCCGTAGCTACCGCCGGTATGGGCGATCGCGCCGAGCGGATCGACGCCGAACGAGGCGCGGGCCGCGCTGTCGGGAACACCACGATTCGACCAGAGCTCCTGCAGTGCCCATGCCGCGTCACCGGTGCTGTTGGGCGTGAATGCGATGGTGACGAGATCGACGAGGACGCCGTCGAGCACACGCTCGAGCCCGCCTTCGCCGGGCGCGGCGAACGCGGCGCCGTCGAGCTCGATCGAGGTGACGCCGCGCTCGAGGTCGGTGAGGATGGCGGTGTTCAGCGCGCCGAGATCGGAGCCACCGTGGCGCTGGCGCACGTCCCAGCCATCGACGACGGTTCCCTCCGGTGTGCTCGACCGAACGAACGGGGCCACGCCGGGGGTGTCGGGCCGGCGTCCCGACCAGTCGGTGGCGGTGTAGAGGGGCAAGATGTCGAGGCCGTCCCTGGTGGTGGAGACGAGGACATCATCGAACGAACGGCCCCGGAGCACCGTGTCGACGGCCTTCAGCCAGTCATCGCGCCCGACCGTGACGTCGGTCGAATCGGGGGTGGGAGCGGCGGGCGTCATCGCTTCCGATCGTAGATGACGATCGACAGGCCACCCCACCCAAGGGGCCGCGCTGGACGGGTGATCAGCTGCGATCGGGCCAGAGCGGGAGCTGGGACTCCGGCGTCTCGACGATGGTCGCATCGGCCGCTTCGGGTTCGACGACCGTCGGGTCGGCCGCGTCGAGATCGGCCGGCGTGGGGTCGGGGTCCACCACCGGAACCGACACGCGGACACGCGCCGCCTCGCCATCGCCCCATCCGCTCGGCATGCGGCGCGCGGCCGGCGCTCCCTCCCGCAGATTCATCTGCGGATAGGCGGGTTTGAGGTTCTCGCCGTCGAGGTCGGTCGGGTCGGGCTCGGCGACAACCGGATGATCGTGGCTGGCGCGCGAGCCGAAGAAGTACGAGACCGCCGCGAATCCGGCGGCGGCCGCGATGACGAGGAATCCGATGTTCGCAGGCGTCTCGATCACCACTGCCATCAGCGCGCCGATGACCCAGATCACCTGGAACCGGGTCTCGAACCGCGCGAACGAGCGGCCATAGTTCGCGTCGGGTGCGTCGCGCTGGACGATCGAGTCGAATGCCAATTTGCCGGCGCTCGCGGCCAAGCCGACGGTGAGCGCGACGAACGTCGCCGCCGTGAGATCGCCGGTCCACGCCGAGAACAACCCGACGGCCACGACGAGCACCAGCACACCCAACAAGATGTTCTCCTCGGGGGTCGACCGCCGCAGCCGAGGCGCAACGAGCGAACCGACGAGCATGCCGATGATGCTGAACGCCACCACGACCCCCAGCTTCCACGCGGGGACACCGCCTTCGCTGCCGACCGTGAAGCCGAGGGCATTGCGCAGCCCCGCGCCTGCCGCGGTGCCGACACCCGACAGATCGACGCCGTCGGCACCGCCCCGAAAGGCGAACGCGACGAGGAACGTCATGTAGCCGACGATGCCGCGGAGGATCCCCATCGCCGACCCGGCGAGCACGATGCCGGAGCTCCGCAGCTCGAGTCGCTCCGTCGAGTCGACCGGCTCGGCGGCGACCGCGGTCTGCGGTAGCTGCACGGCCAGGATTGTCGTCGCGGCGAACGCGATCATCGCCATCGTGACCGCGCCGGGTGGACCGACCACGAAGCTCGCGATTCCGGCGGGGACCGCGCCCGCGAAACCGGCGAGACCGCTCAACAGCGCGAGCCGGGAGTTCGTGTCGATCAGCTCGTCGGTGTGGCGGACCGTGGTCGGGACGAGCGCCGCCTTCGCGACGGCGAAGCTCTTCCCGGCGACCAACAGGATGAATGCAAGCGGGAACAACAGCAGCGAGTCGGTGTTCGAGATCATCAGCAGCGCCGCGATCACCCGCACGATGTTGATGAGAATCATCATCATGCGGCGGCCGCCGCGGGCCCGGTCGAGGGCCGGTCCGATGAGCGGACCGACGACGGCGAACGGCGCGACCGTGAACGCGAGGTACAACCCCACCCGCCATCGAGCGTCGCTCGGGTCGATCGAGAAGAACAGCGAACCCGCGAGCGCGATGGCGATCATGGCGTCGCCGGCCGAACTGAGCGCCTGGACCCGGGCGAGCCGCGTGAATGCCGGCGTGAACTTCGGCGCGCTGTCGGTGGCCGCAGCGCTGGGCTTCTCGAGCGCCCGCCAGCCGGACGATCCGTTGCTCACGACGACATCCTACGGCTGGTTGCCGGTCGCCCGGGGTCGTCCGACGTCACCGCCGTCGTGGTGCCGGTCAGCGACCGAACAACCGCGACCAGACGCTTCGACGTGGCGCCGCGGCCGGCCGGGCACGATCTCGCCGGGGCTCGCCGACACCAGCGCCGGCCGGGGCGACACGCTCGGCCTCGAGCTCGCGCACCACCGTCTTGGCCGCTTCCGCCCGCCCGGCACCAGGCTCGCGCACCACGGTCTCGGCCGCTTCCGCCCGCCCGGCACCAGGCTCGCGCACCACGGTCTCGGCCGCTTCCGCCCGCCCGGCCTCGAGCTCCCGCAGCACGGTCTCGGC